>DASWSY010000207.1:0-2449 GCA_036402415.1 Rhizobacter sp.
GATCCCGTACTCGTGCCGGCAGGGTGTTCGAATCGCGCTCGCGGTCGGCCCCGCGCCGCTGCGACGTCGCGGCGCGCCGCTGCGCGCTCGCCACGCCGAGCCGGGGCCCGGCAGTCCGGTCCAGGCTACTTGACCTCCACCGTGGCACCCGCCCCTTCGAGCTGCTCCTTGAGCTTGGCTGCCTCGTCCTTGGAGACCCCTTCCTTGACCGGCTTGGGGGCGGCCTCGACCAGGTCCTTGGCCTCCTTGAGGCCCAGGCCGGTGATTTCGCGAACGGCCTTGATGACGGACACCTTGTTGGCGCCAGCTTCCAGCAGCATCACGTTGAACTCGGTCTTCTCTTCAGCAGCCGGAGCAGCAGCACCGCCGCCACCACCGCCGCCACCGCCGACGGCCATCGAAGCGGCGGACACGCCGAACTTCTCTTCGATCGCCTTGACCAGGTCGTTGAGTTCCATGACCGACATGCTGTCGAGGGCGGTCAGGAATGCGTCTTTGTCGAATGCCATGATGATTTCCTAGATAGATCAGTGAATAGAGAGATGCGAGCCGATCAGGCAGCCGGGGCGGCAGCTTCTTCGCGCTTCTTGGCCAGGGCGGCCAGGACGGCAGCGGTGCGCTGGACCGGCGACTTGAGCAAGCCGGCGATCTGCGACAGCAGCACTTCCTTGCTCGGCACCGACGCCAGGGCCTTCAGGCCTTCGGCGTCGAGGGCCTTGCCCGCGTAGGCGCCCGCCTTCAGGACCAGCTTGTCATTGCCCTTGGCAAAGTCGGCGATGACTTTCGCCGCGGCGACGGCATCTTCGGAAAAACCGTAGATCAGCGGACCGACCATGGCGTCCGACGCCACTTCGAACGGGGTGCCAGCGACGGCACGGCGAGCCAGGGTGTTCTTCAGCACGTGAAGGTACACGCCCTTTTCGCGCGCCTGCTTGCGCAGCACGTCGAGGTGAGCGACGGTGAGGCCACGGTACTCGGCCAGCGCCAGCGTCTGCGACTTGGCCGCCTGGGCCGCCACATCCGCCACCACGGTGGCTTTCTCGTTGCGATTGAGACTCAAGGTCTGCTCCTCACACAAACGTGTTCTTTGGCGTTGCCGCCTCCAAACACACCACAATGCAGCGACCTCTCTATCCAGAAAACCGGAGTCTTCCTTCCAGCGGGACCGCCATCTGCGCGGGCGTCGGACCGGGCTCGTCACCCGGGTCGTCGATTAAGCAGCGTGAGCTGCGCCTGCGGTCTTCGATGGCCCGGCCCGCCTTTCAGCGAGTCGGCCCACCAAACTCTTCAGGACCACGCCAGACTCAGCGCGGCCCCTCGTTTCTTCAAGCCTGCGTCGGGGCGGCGTTGATGGTCGCCACGTCCACACGGGCACCCACGCCCATGGTCGAGGAGATCGCCACCTTGCGCAGGTAGACACCCTTGCTGGTCGCCGGCTTGGCCTTGTTCAGGGCCTCGATCAGCGCGCGCAGGTTGCCCGCCAGCTTGTCGGCGTCGAACGAACGGCGGCCGATCGTGCCGTGCACGATGCCGGCCTTGTCGACGCGGAACTGCACCTGGCCGGCCTTGGCGTTCTTGACCGCGGTGGCCACGTCAGGCGTCACGGTGCCGACCTTCGGGTTCGGCATCAGGCCGCGCGGGCCCAGCACCTGGCCGAGGGTACCGACGATGCGCATGGTGTCGGGCGAGGCGATCACCACGTCGAAGTCCATGTTGCCGGCCTTGATCTTCTCGGCGAGGTCGTCCATGCCGACGATGTCGGCACCGGCGGCCTTGGCTTCTTCGGCCTTGGCGCCCTGGGCGAACACGGCGACACGCTTGGTCTTGCCGGTGCCGTTGGGCAGCACGACGGCGCCACGCACGACCTGGTCGGACTTCTTGGCGTCGATGCCGAGCTGCACGGCCACGTCGATGGACTCATCGAACTTGGCGGTGGCGCATTCCTTGACGATCGCGAGCGCGTTGTCGAGCGGGTACAGCTTGGTGCTGTCGACCTTGCCGGCGAGGGCCTTCTGGCGTTTGGTCAGCTTGGCCATGTTCAGACTCCTTCCACCGTGACGCCCATCGAGCGGGCGGTGCCGGCGATCGTGCGGACAGCGGCTTCGAGGTCAGCGCCGGTCAGGTCCTTGGTCTTGACCTTGGCGATGTCCTCGACCTGGGCGCGGGTCAGCTTGCCGACCTTGTCGGTGTGGGGCTTCGAGGAGCCCTTGTCGAGCTTCAGCGCCTTCTTGATGAGCACCGAGGCGGGCGGGCTCTTCAGGACGAAGGTGAAGGACTTGTCTGCAAAGGCGGTGATCACCACCGGCAGCACCAGACCCGGCTCCATGCCTTGCGTCTGGGCGTTGAACGCCTTGCAGAACTCCATGATGTTCAGACCGCGCTGACCCAGCGCCGGACCGATCGGGGGGGACGGGTTGGCTTTGCCCGCCGGAACTTGCAGCTTGATGAA
>DASWSY010000208.1:0-8883 GCA_036402415.1 Rhizobacter sp.
GAGGCGGTGCTCAGGCGGCTGGGCGCGGCGGCCTCGGGCGAGCGCCGCTGCAGCAGCAGCATCTGCTCGCCGAGGCCCACGGGCCCGAGGTTGCGCACCTGCAGCGAAGCGCCCTGATGCTCGTGCGCAGTGCCTTCGTCGAGCCAGGCGCGCCAGTCGGGCGGCAGGCCGTCCTCGTGCGGGTAGAGCTCGCGCATCCAGGCCGCGGCCTGCGGCGAGCGCCACGCGACACGGTGCTGCGCATCGATCACCAGCACGCCATGGCCGCCCACGTCGAGCGCATCGCGCGCCAGGCGCACCGCGCGCGCGTTGCGCAGGTGCGTGGCCAGGCGGGCCAGCACCTCCTCGGCGCGCACCGGCTTCACCACGTAGTCGACACCGCCGCTCGCGAAGCCCTCGACGATGTGCGGCGTCTCCGACAGGCCGGTCATGAAGATCACCGGCACGTGCGCGAGCGCCGGGTCGGCCTTCAGGCGGCGGCACACCTCGAAGCCCGACAGGCCCGGCATCAGCGCGTCGAGCAGGATGGCATCCGGCGACACCAGCTCCAGCCGCGCGAGCGCCGATTCGCCGTCGCGTGCCACCACCACGCGGTAGCCGTGCGCCTCCAGCGCCTGGCAGACGGGCCCGAGCGACTGCGGCACGTCGTCGACCACCATCACCACGCCGGCCAGCCGCACAGTGGCCGTCACAGCGACAGCTCCTCTTCGGCCGCACGGCCCTGCACGTTCTTCACCAGTTGTGCGAGCACGCCGTCGAGGTCGTAACGATCGACCAGCTCCGACAGGCGCTGCAGTTCGGGTGCGCACTCGGCATGGGTGACGAGCGCCGCCTCCACCGCGGCCTTGAGCCCCTGCACGTGGCCGAGCCGCGCGAGCCGCATGAGCTCGCCCACGAGCTGCGCCGGCAGCGAAGCCTCGACGTCGGAGACGACCGAGCCCGTCCACGCCGGAATGGCCAGCTCCGCCAGCCATTCGAGCTGAAGCTGGCGCTGCAGCGCCGCCAGCAGCTCCGACTCGATCACCGGCTTGTCGACGAAACCCTGCACGCCGGCGTCGGCGAGCTTCTCGGGCTGGTTCTCGAACGCGTTGGCGGAGACCATGACGATGGGCAGGTCGGCAAACCCCGCCGCGCGGATCGCCTTCGCGGTCTGCCAGCCGTCCAGGTCGTCCATCGACACGTCGAGCAGAACCGCATCGGGTGCCTGCGCCATCACGCTCTCCAGGCATTCGCGACCGCTCGCCGCCTCGCGGATGCGAAAGCCCAGCGGCACCAGCATGCCCACCAGCATCTGCCGTTGCGTGGGCTGGTCGTCCACCACCAGCAGCGTGCGGCGCGCGCCCACGTAGCCCGTCACCGGCCGGTGCGGCAGGTGCGTGCGCACGGGCGCGGTCACTTCACGCAGGTAGAGCCGCACGGTGAAGGTGCTGCCCTGGCCCGGCGCGCTCTTGAGCGTGAGCTCGCCGCCCATGAGCTGCGTGAGCAGGTGCGTGATGGTGAGGCCGAGGCCGGTGCCCGGGTCGCCGGTGCGGCGGCCCGCGCTGCCGCGCTCGAAGGGCAGGAAGATGCGCTCCTGGTCCTGCGCGGCGATGCCGATGCCGGTGTCGATGACCTCGAAGCGGGCCACCTCGCGGCGGTGGTCCAGGCGCAGCGTGATGCTGCCCTGGTCGGTAAAGCGCACCGCGTTGCCGAGCAGGTTGATGAGGATCTGGCGCAGGCGGCGCGCGTCGGCGTTCACGTACTGCGGAATGCGCCCGCTCGTCTCCAGCTTGAAGGCCAGGCCCTTCGCCTCGGCCTGTGGCGCGACCATGCGCACCAGGTCGTCGAGGAACTCGTGCATGGGCAGCGGCGCCGGGTCGAGCCGCAGGCGCCCGGCCTCGATGCGTGCAAGGTCGAGCAGGCCGTCGATCAGGCCGTGCAGGTGTTCGCCGCTTCGGTGGATGGTGGCGACAGAGGCGCGCCGCACGCCCTGCACCTGCTCGTCCTTCAAGAGGATCTGCGCATACCCGAGGATGCTGTTGAGCGGTGTGCGCAGCTCGTGCGTCATGCCGGCCACGTAGCGTGTCTTGGCCTGGTTGGCGGCTTCGGCCAGGTCTTTCGCCTGCTGCAGGGCGGCGTCGGTGCGGCGGTGGGCCTCGATCTCGCGCGTGAGGAGCTGGTTCTGGCGGTTCGATTCGTCCTGCGCCATGTGGCGGCTTTCGCTGCCGAGCACGATCCACCACGCGCCCACCGCCGCCACCAAAGACAGCAGGGCAAACACCTTGAGCATCGGCGCCTGCAGCGCGGCCTGCATCTGCCGGTCGAGCACGCCCTGCTGGTCGTACACCACCCCGAGGATCACCGCCACGAGGCCGATCAGCGAGGCCAGCACCACGAGGTAGTGCGCCACGCGCGAGTTGACGTGGGCGGCCAGCCGCTCGGGCAGCACGGTGGCGAGTGCGGCGCTCACCTGCTCGGCGGCGCGCGAGTCCGTCTTGCAGCGGTCGTGGCAGCGCGATTCGAGCGTGCAGCACAACGAGCAGATCGGCGCGTCGTACGCCGGGCAGTGCGCCATGTCTTCCGACTCGAAGGCGTTGTCGCACACCGAGCACTTCACGCTCTCGCCGGGCGCCCAGCGGGTGAGGTTGCGCCGTGCGAGGTAGTAGCGCCCGCGGGTCGCCCAGGCGAGCAGCGGCGACAGCAGCATGGCCGTGACGAGCGCGATGAAGGGCGAGAAGGCCTCGGCCGCGGGGCCCAGCACGCCGGCGTAGGCGACGATCGCCACCACCGCGGCCACCACCATCGCGCCCAGGCCCACCGGGTTGATGTCGTAGAGGTGCGCACGCTTGAATTCGATGTGCTTGGGGCTCAGCCCGAGCGGCTTGTTGATCACCAGGTCGGCGACGAGTGCGCCCACCCAGGCGATGGCGACGTTGCTGTAGAGCCCGAGCACGCGCTCCAGCGCCTCGAAGACGCCGAGCGTCATCAGCAGCACGGCGATCAGCACGTTGAACACCAGCCACACCACGCGCCCCGGGTGGCTGTGCGTGAGCCGCGCGAAGAAATTGCTCCACGCCAGCGAGCCGGCATAGGCGTTGGTGAGGTTGATCTTCACCTGCGAGACCACGACGAAGAGCACGGTGGCCGCGAGCACCCAGCTCGCGTTGTCGAACACGTAGCCGAAGCCGGCCAGGTACATCTGCGTGGGCTCGATGGCCTTGGTGGTGGACACCTGGTGCTGCAGGGCGAGGAACGCGAGGAACGCGCCGCCCAGCATCTTGAGCATGCCCGGCACCACCCAGCCCGGCCCGGCCACCAGCACCGCGGCCCACCAGCGGCGCTTGTTGGCCTCGGTCTTCTCGGGCAGGAAACGCAGGTAGTCGACCTGCTCGCCGATCTGCACCACGAGCGAGAAGGCGACGGTGGCGGCCGCGCCGAACATCAGCCAGTCGAAGCCATTGCTGCCCGACGCGCGGCCCACCAGGCCGGTGAAATCGGCATAGGCCTGCGGGTTCTCGAACAGCACCCAGAGGAAGGGCAGCGCGAGCAGCACCATCCAGATCGGCTGCGTCCAGAGCTGCAGGCGCGAGATGAGCGTGATCCCGTACATCACGAGCGGCAGGATGCCCAGCGACGAGATCAGGTAGCACCATGGCATCGGCCAGCCCAGGTACATCTGCAGCGCGAGCGCGAGGATGGCCGCCTCCAGCGCGAAGAAGATGAAGGTGAAGCTCGCGTAGATCAGCGAGGTGAGCGTGGAGCCGAGGTAGCCGAAGCCGGCGCCGCGGGTGAGCAGGTCCATGTCGACGCCGTATTTCGCGGCGTAGACGCTGATCGGCAGCCCGGTGAGAAAGGTGATGAGGCCGACCACGAGGATGGCCCACAGCGCATTCGAGAAGCCGTAGTTGAGCGCGATGGCGCCGCCGATGGCTTCGAGCGCGAGAAAGGAGCAGGCGCCGAAGGCCGTGTTGGCGACACGGAACTCGCTCCACTTGCGAAAGCTGCGGGGCGTGTAGCGCAGTGCATAGTCTTCCAGCGTCTCGTCGGCGACCCAGACGTTGTAGTCGCGGCGGATGCGAAAGATCTTTTGGGTGGCGGCTGGCACTTCACGAGGCCCGGTACAGCGGTGAACCGGGAAATAGCAAGAAGTGCTCCAACCCTGGGCTACGTTGATTGACGTATTCGCGCGCACCCGAAGTGTTCTTAAGGTCGCACCAACATCGTCACCGACCCGAGGAGCACACCACCATGTTGCACGGCGACATCTCCAGCAGCCACGACACCGTCGGCGTGGCCGTCGTCAACTACAAGATGCCGCGGCTGCACACCAAGGCCGAAGTGCTCGCCAACGCACGCAAGATCGCCGAGATGGTCGTGGGCATGAAGCAGGGCCTGCCCGGCATGGACCTCGTCATCTTCCCGGAGTACAGCACCCACGGGATCATGTACGACAGCCAGGAGATGTACGACACCGCGTCCACCGTGCCCGGCGACGAGACCGAGATCTTCGCGGCCGCCTGCCGCAAGGCCAAGGTGTGGGGCGTGTTCTCGCTCACCGGCGAGCGCCATGAGGAGCACCCGTACAAGGCGCCGTACAACACGCTCATCCTGATGAACGACCAGGGCGAGATCGTCCAGAAGTACCGCAAGATCATGCCGTGGGTGCCCATCGAGGGCTGGTACCCGGGCAACTGCACCTACGTGAGCGACGGCCCCAAGGGCCTGAAGGTGAGCCTCATCATCTGCGACGACGGCAACTACCCCGAGATCTGGCGCGACTGCGCGATGAAGGGCGCCGAACTCATCGTGCGCTGCCAGGGCTACATGTACCCCGCGAAGGACCAGCAGGTGCTGATGGCCAAAGCCATGGCCTGGGCCAACAACGTCTACGTGGCGGTCGCCAACGCCGCCGGCTTCGACGGCGTGTACTCGTACTTCGGCCACTCGGCCATCGTCGGCTTCGACGGCCGCACGCTCGGCGAATGCGGCGAAGAGGACTACGGCATCCAGTACGCGGCGCTCTCGAAGAGCCTGATCCGCGACGCACGCCGCAACGGGCAGAGCGAGAACCACCTCTTCAAGCTGCTGCACCGCGGCTACACCGGCAAGATCAACTCTCACGAAGGCGCGCAGGGCGTGGCCACCTGTCCGTACGACTTCTATGCGAAGTGGGTCAACGACCCCGAGGGCACGCGCCAGATGGTGGAGGCGATCACGCGTCCGACCGTGGGCACCGAGGAATGCCCGATCGAGGGCATCCCGAACCAGAGTGCTGGCGCGCACCGCTGACGCCTCCGTGGACCCGCTGGCCGGCTGGCGCCTCGGCGCCGAGCCCTACTACCAGGCGAGCGGCGACGAGGTCGCCCTTTTCGAAGCGGCACATGCGAGCGGCCTGCCCCTGCTGCTGAAGGGCCCCACCGGCTGCGGCAAGACCCGCTTCGTCGAACACATGGCGTGGCGCTTGCGAAAGCCGCTCATCACCGTCGCCTGCCACGACGACTTGAGCGCGGCCGACCTCGTGGGCCGCTGGCTGCTCGATGCGCAGGGCACACGCTGGCAGGACGGGCCGCTCACGCTCGCCGTGCGCCACGGAGCGATCTGCTACCTCGACGAAGTGGTGGAGGCACGCAGCGACACCACCGTCGTGCTGCACCCCTTGGCCGACAGCCGGCGTGCGCTGCCGCTCGCGGCCTGCAACACGCTCGTGCCCGCGCATGCCGACTTCCGCCTCGTCGTCTCGTACAACCCGGGCTACCAGGCGGCCTTCAAGGAACTGAAGATGTCGACGCGGCAGCGCTTCTGCGCGCTCGACTTCGGCTACCCGCCGCCCGAGACCGAGGCCGCCATCGTTGTGCATGAAAGCGGCGTCTCGCGCGAGCAGGCCGGGCATTTGGTGCAGCTCGCGCTGCGCACACGGCGCCTGCAAGGCCAGGGCCTGGACGAAGGCGCGTCGACCCGCATGCTGGTGCACGCCGGGCGGTTGATGCAGGCCGGCGTGCGCCCTGGCCAGGCCTGCCGTGCGGCGATGACGGGTCCGCTGAGCGACGAGCCCGAATTGATCGATGCGCTCGACGCCATCGTGCGGGCCTTCTTCGTTGAATGACACATGCGCCATGACGTCACGCTGGACGCGCGCCGGCCCGTGCTGCGGCACTACCTGCAGGCGATGTGGTCGTTCGCGCCGGCGATCGACGCGTGGCCTGACGACGCACCCGACGCACCATCGCTGAGGCAGGCCACGCTGTGGCTGCCCGCGCAGGCAGCGCATCCGCGCTGGTACGAAGCGGCAGCGGCGCATGCCGCGGCCCATGCGGTGCACAGCCGCGGCGACTTCGATCCGCGCGGCGTGCACCCGCTCACGCGAGCGCTCGTCGGCCTCCTGGAAGACGCGCGTGTCGAGCGACTGGCGGCACGTGAGCTGCCCGGCCTGTGGTCGCTGTGGCATCCGCATCACACGGCGAGCCCGGACGACGGCAGCCAGCTCGACGCGCTGATGGCCCGCCTCGCACGTGGCTTGCACGACCCCGGCTACGCGGACGCCAACGCCTGGGTGCGCAAGGGACGCGCGCTGTTCGAGGCGCATGTAACCGACGGCCCGGGCGACGCCACCACGCTGCGCCAGATCGCCTCACGCCTGGGCCACGACATCGGCCAGATGCGGTTGCGCTTCCACGACCGTGGGTACCGGCCCGTGCCCTCGTACCGCGACGACCATGCCTGCCTGTGGCAGGCCGAGGCAGTGTGGACCGAGCCCACGCCCTCGCGCGAAGCGCAGGCCGCGATGGAGATGCCGGCCTCGGCCACGCCCTCACCCGCGCCACCCGAGCTCCCTGACGAACACCACTACCCCGAGTGGGACCACCGCATCGGCGCCTACCGCCGCGACTGGTGCCGACTGCGCGAGCAACCGGCCTCCGCGGGCGATGCACGTTCGCTGATCGCCTGGGTGAACGATCAACAGACCTTGCTCGGCGCGCTGGCGCGCCGAGCGCCCCCGAGCGTCGACATCCCACGGCCCTCGCGCCGCCGCCTGTGCCGTCACGGCGACGAGCTGGACCTCGATGCCGCCCTTCGCGAGGTGGCGCAACACCGCGCGGGCCATGCCCCTGCAGCACACGTGCTGCGCGACCGCGAGCCGCGGGCGGTGCGTGCGGCCTGGCTCGTGCTGCTGGACCTCTCGGTGTCGATGGCCGACGACGGCCGGCTCGACCTGGCGCGCCACACCGCGTGGGGCCTGAATGCCATCGCGCAGGCGTCGGGCCGCCGCTGCGCCGTGCACGGCTTTCATTCCGATGGCCGCGAGCACCAGCACGGCGTGGTGCTGAAGACTTTCGACGACCCGCGGCTCGACCCTGCGCGCCTGGCCGGCCTGCGTGCGCAGGGCTCCACCCGGCTGGGCGTCGCGCTGCGCCATGCCTGCGCGCTGCTTGACGCACAGCCCGCGCAACGCCGCACGGTGCTGCTGCTGAGCGACGGCGAGCCGCACGACATCGACGTGCACGACCCCACCCACTTGCTCGCCGATGCACGCCGCGCGGTGCGCGAAGCACGGCGCAGCGGCGTCGGCGTGCAGGGGCTCGCGATGGGCGCCTCGGCCGCCGCAGCCGTGCGCCGCGTGCTCGGCCGCCCTCATGTGCACGCGCTGCGCCGCGCGCAAGACCTGCGCCGCTGGGTGACGCGCCTGCACCGACTCTGAGCGAACGCCGCGCGCACGTGAGTACGTTGATTGACGTATTCAGCGCGCAGGGGGTCGTCCCTAGTCTTGCAGCAACGGAGCAGCAGGGTGCTCCGCAACACCACGAACTTCACCACGCAACGGAGCGCGACATGACTGATCGACACGACGACTTTCCTTCCCGGCACCGCCGTCAGCTGCTGGCCGGCATGGCCGCCGCGCCGCTGGCCGGCCTGCCCACCCTCGCGTCGGCCAACTTCCCGACCTCGAAGGTGAACACCACCAAGCTCGCCATCACCGACACCGAAGTCACCGTCGGCCAGCTGCACTCGGCCACCGGCACGATGGCGATCTCGGAGACGGGCTCGATCCAGGCCGAGCAGCTCGCCATCGACCAGATCAACGCAATGGGCGGCATCCTCGGCCGCAAGATCAAGGTCATCAAGGAAGACGGCGCCAGCGACTGGCCGACCTTCGCCGAGAAGAGCAAAAAGCTGCTCGTCAACGACCGTGTGGCCACCGTCTTCGGCTGCTGGACCAGCGCCTCGCGCAAGGCGGTGCTGCCCGTCTTCGAGAAGGAGAACGGCCTGCTGTACTACCCGACCTTCTACGAAGGCCTGGAGCAGAGCAAGAACGTGATCTACACCGGGCAGGAGGCCACGCAGCAGATCATCTGGAGCCTGGACTGGGGCGCCAAGGAGAAGAAGGCCAAGACCTTCTTCCTCGTCGGCAGCGACTACATCTGGCCGCGCACCTCGATGAAGATCGCGCGCAAGCACATCGAAACGGTGGGCAAGCTCGGTTCCGTCAAGGGCGAGGAGTACTACCCGCTCGGTCACACCAACTTCAACTCGCTGATCAACAAGATCAAGGTCGCCAAGCCCGACTGCATCTTCGCGGCGGTGGTGGGTGGCTCCAACGTCGCGTTCTACAAGCAGCTCAAGGCTGCGGGCATCACCGGCGACAAGCAGTTCCTGCTGACGCTGTCGGTCACGGAAGACGAGATGACGGGCGTGGGCGGCGAAAACTTCAAGGGCTTCTATCCCTCGATGAAGTATTTCCAGAGCCTGGAGAACGAGAACAACAAGAAGTTCGTTGCCGCCTTCAAGCAGAAGTACGGCCCCAAGGCCGTCATCGGCGACGTGACCCAGGCAGGGTATCTCGGACCGTGGCTGTGGAAGGCCGCGGTGGAAAAGGCCGGCAGCTTCGACGTGGACAAGGTGGTCGCC
>DASWSY010000209.1:0-18261 GCA_036402415.1 Rhizobacter sp.
CGTACCTCGAGGCCTCGACGCCGCTCACCTCGCTCTCGCGCCACCTGGTGCCGCTGCAGGCGGCACCTCAGGGCCGGCGCATGCTCATCGTGCCGGGCTACCGCTGGATCGGTCCGCAGGGCGAGGTCGACGTCATGCGCGGCGAAGAGACCCAGCTCCTCGGCGCGCTCGCGCTCGGCCAGGCCGACGGCTGGGTGGTGCTGCCCGGCACGCACAGCAAGTGGGTGCGCCTGTCGCATGGGGTGATGCAGGGTTGGCGCACCTACATGACCGGCGAGCTTTTCGCGCTGCTCGGCCAGCACGGCACGCTGGCCGGCCTCATCGGCTCCGACGACGTGCCCGAGGCCTTCGAGGCCGGGCTGCTCGCGGCCGGCCGCGGCGCCCTGTCGCACGCGATCTTCGGCTGCCGGGCCCGCGTGGTGGCCGGCCGCATGCCGGCGGCGCATGCCCGCTCCTACCTTTCGGGCCTGCTCATCGGGACCGAATGGGGCGACAACCGGCCGGCCCCGCGCGCCGTGACGGTCATCGCCACCGGCGCCCTGGCGTCGGCCTATGGCGAGGCGGCCCGCCACCATGGCGGCACGCCGGTGGTGCTGGAGCCGCGCGCCGTCTACCTTGCCGCGTTGGCAAGCCTGCAGGAAGGGATGCCCAAGTGACCGAATTGCACACGTTCCGGCCGCCTCTGGTGGCCATCCTGCGCGGGCTGGCGCCCGAGCAGGCGCGGGCAGCGGCGTTGACGCTGTTCGAGTCCGGCTTCCGCATCGTCGAGGTGCCGCTGAACCGGCGTGGCGCGCTGTACTGCATCGAGGCCATCGCCGCCGTCGCCCCGCCCGACGCGCTGGTGGGCGGCGGCACGATGCTGTCCACGCGTGACGTCGACGACGTGCACGAGGCCGGCGGCCGGCTGATGGTGGCGCCCAACTGCGACGCCGACGTGATGCGCCGCGCCGCCGAGCGCGGCATGGCGGTGGTGCCCGGCGTGGCCACGCCGACCGAGGCCTTCAATGCGCTGCGCTGGCGCGCCAATGCGCTCAAGATCTTCCCGGCCGAGATGGTGGGCCTGGCGGGCCTCAAGGCCTTCAAGTCGGTGCTGCCCGAGGGCACGCCCTTGTGGCCGGTGGGCGGTGTCACGACCGAGAGCCTTGCAAGCTGGGTCAAGGCGGGCGCCACGGGTTTCGGCATCGGTGGCCAGTTGTTCCAGCCGGGCACGACGCTGCACGAACTGGGGCGGCGCGCACGCGAATTCGTCGCCGTCTGGCATGCGGCCACGGCGGTGTCCACGGTGGCGTCAGTGTCGGCGACCGCTCACGCAGAATAGGCCGGCCGGGGATGGCCCGGTCAACACAGGCCGGGTGAATGGAACAAGTCGATGCAGTGGTGGTGGGCGCAGGCGTGATCGGCCTCGCGGTGGCGCGCGCCCTGGCGCAACGCGGCCTCGACACCATCGTGCTCGAAAGCGAGACTGCCATCGGCACCGGCGTCAGCTCGCGCAACAGCGAGGTCATCCATGCCGGCCTCTACTACCCCGCCGGCTCGCTGAAGGCGCGCCTGTGCGTGCAGGGGCGGCAGATGCTCTATGCGTTCTGCGAGTCGCACGGCGTGCCGCACCGGCGCTGCGGCAAGCTGGTGGTGGCGACCGACGAATCGCAGGTCGCCGGGCTCGACGGCCTGATGAAGAAGGCCGCGGCCAACGGGGTGCACGACCTCGAGCGCCTGAGTGCCGCCGAGGCCATCGCGATGGAGCCGCAGCTCGCCTGCACCGGCGCCATCCTCTCGCCCTCGACCGGCATCGTCGACAGCCATGGCCTGATGCTGGCGCTGCAAGGCGACTTGCAAGCGGCGGGTGGCGACGTGGCCCTGTCCTCGCCCGTCGAGTACATCCGCTGCCTCGAAGGCCACCACGTGCTGCACGTGGGCGGCGACGAGCCGATGGAGCTCGCCGCACGCTTCGTGGTGAACGCAGCCGGCCTGTGGGCACCGAAGCTCGCCGCGGCCACCGAAGGGCTGGACGCGGCGCACGTGCCCACGGCGCATTTCAGCAAGGGCTGCTATTTCTCGCTGGCCGGGCGTGCGCCGTTTTCACGCCTGGTGTATCCGCTGCCGCAGGACGCCTGGCTCGGCGTGCACCTCACGCTCGACCTCGGCGGCCAGGCCCGCTTCGGGCCCGACGTCGAATGGCTTCCCGACCCTGCGGCCGAAGGTCCGCTCGACTACACCGTCGACCCGGCGCGGGCCACGGGCTTCTACGCCGACGTGCGCCGGTACTGGCCCGGCCTGCCCGACGGGGCGCTGCAGCCGGCCTACAGCGGCATCCGCCCGAAGATCCATCGGCCCGACGAGCCCGCGCCCGACTGGCGCATCGATGGGCCGGCCGAGCATGGCGTGACGGGCCTGGTGAACCTCTTCGGCATCGAATCGCCCGGGCTCACCTCCTGTCTGGCGATTGCCGACGAGGTCGTGAAGCGGCTCGACGCCTGAGGGTCACGCGCTGGCGGTGAAGCACCCCGTCAGCGACAGGTTGCCGCTGCCGACGAGCAGCTCCAGCACCTCGTGCGCCGGGGCGTCCAAACCCACCTGCAGGGTGACCCGAGCCGGCACCCGCAGCGTGAACACGCCCTCGTCATTGCTGCGGCCGCTGGCGAGCAGGCGCCCGTCGCTGGCGCGTGCATGCACGCCCGTGGCCATGGGCCGGTTCTGCCGGTCGGTGACGCAGCCTTCGAGCTGCACGAACTCACTGCGGATCACCGAGGCCGGTTGTGCGGTGGACGAGGTGGGCTCCGATGGCTCCGCACCACCGCCGCAGGCAGCGATCAGGCAAGCAGAGGCCAGCGCCACCGCGTGGCGAATCGTTCTCATGGGGTTTCTCCTGTGCGGGGCGGGTCAGCGGTTGCCGGCCGCGAGCGGCGGCAGCGTCTTCAGGTGCAGGTACATCGCCCGCACGTCGGTGTCGTTCATCTCCTTCAGCGCGAGGAAGGGCATGACTTTGCTGACCTCGGTGCCGTCGGGGCGCTTGCCGGTCTTGAGCATGGCGGCGAAGGCTTCGGCGTTCGGATAGTGGTTCATGACGGTGCCGTCGCCGGGGGTCAGGTTGGCGGCGGCTGGCCACTCCGGCGGCGCGCCGGGGATCTTGCCGCCCGAGAGCTTCGCGCCGTGGCAGCCGATGCAGGAGTTGATGACGTAGGCGCCGTGTTCTGGGGTCACCGCCTCGGGCACCGGGGTCGAGGGCGGCAGCGTGTGGTCGATGATCTCGGCCGCGTCGTGCACCACGCCGGCGGCGTAGAGCGTCTTCACAAGCGGCGGCAGCTCCAGCACCGCGCCCGTGCCGGAGGCCGCGGGCATCTGGCGCAGGTAGGCGACCATCGCGCCCAGGTCGGCATCGGTGAGGCGCGCGTAGTCCTCGCTCGGCATCACGATGGTGGGCCGGCCGTCGGGCTTCACGCCATGGCGCAGCGTGCGCACCCAGTCGGTCACGCTGTAGTTCGCGACCACGGTGCCGTGGCCCGGCGTGATGTTGGGGGCGCGCACGTGCATGCCCTTGCCGTCGTTGACCACGTCCTTGCCGGCGCCGTCCACACCGTGGCACTCGGTGCAGCCGCGCGACATGTAGAGATAGCGGCCGCGCTCGAGGCTGGCCGCATCGGTGGGCAGCGTGATGGGGGCCACGTTGACCGCGACGATGCGATTCATCTTGCGCTGGCCGAGCTGGGTGCCGACGACGAGCGTCGAGGCTCCGAGGGCGACGACGCCCAGCACGGCGAGACCGCCGCGCTTGATCCACTTGTTCATCTGGGGGTCTCCTGGGCGGCGGGTCAGGCGAGCGCGCCGGCGAGCTTCGACCAGTCGCGTGCGGCCAGGTGGGGGCGCACCATGTCCACCACCGCGTCGAACACCTCGGCCGGCGCGCCGGCCTTCATCTCGCCGAGCATGCCGGCGCGCTGCTGCGGGGTCAGGGCCGGCACCATCCAGCGCAGGCCCAGCATCATGTCGGCCGGGCCGATGGAGGCGAGCAGGCGGTCGTGGATCGCGACCAGTTCCTCGTCGGTGTAGTGGGCCCAGAGCGCCGCATTGTTGGCGGTTTCCTCGATGTGCATGTGCTGCAGGTTCTCGGCGATGAAGAGCGCCAGGTGCCGGTACAGGCGCAGGGCGAGCCCGTGGCGCTGGGCGTCGTCGGCGTCGTAGACGGCGCGGGTTTCCTTGTGAAGGGCGTCGATGCTCTGCAGGTGCTCGGCATGGTCGTCGATGGTGCGGCTGGCGGCAGCGGGCTGGCGGGCGCGGATGGCGGTGTGGATGAACTCGTTCTCGTGCTGCACGTGCTTGGCGCAGAAGTCGAGCAGCGACTCGACCTGGCTCAGCGCATCGGCCAGGTCTTCGGCGTCGGTCACGTCGACGCGGCCCAGGCGCGAGAGCGTGTCGGCCATGAAGTTGCGCAGGCCCTTGTGGATGGGCTGGTACATGTCGAAGCGTGGGCGGGCGGCGGCGGCGTGCGAGGCGGCGGTATCGGCGACGAGGGTGGCGGCGGTCATGGCGGGTTCTCCTGAAGGTTTTGAACGGTGCCGCGAGGTCTGCGGCATGGTCGTCAGTGTTCCGGGAGGGGGCGGGCCAGGCATCGCCTGAAGGAGCCATCGCGTGGCCCGCGATGGGCCACCCCGGAGGGGTGTCAGCGGGCCACGGGCGCCGCGGTGAACACGCTCAACACGCGCAGCGGCACCGCGCTGTTGTTGGCGATCTGGAAGTCGCAGCTGGGCGGCACGACGAGGGTGCAGGGCGCCTGGAAGCGCACCGGTGCACCATCGATGAGCAGCTTGCCGGAGCCCGAGAACGCCAGGCAGGCGAAGCTGCCGGCGTGCCGCTGCAAGGGCGTGTGGGCGCCGGGCGGCAGGGTGTGCACCCAGACCTGGAAGTCGTGCACGCCGCAGGGCGGGCCGATGGCGCAGAAGTGCTGTTCGCCATCCCGGTCCTGGGCGAAGCGCTGAAGATGTTGGTGGTGGAAGACGTGCATGGGGGCAGTCTGCGCAGCGGGGCGGGCCGCGGCATCGCCCAGAAGAGCCATTGGTCACCTGCTGCCCACAGATGCTTTGGGCAGAATTGCGCCATGCCTGCCTCCGCCGCCGTCCCGGCGCCGTCGTTCGCGCTTGCCAAGATCCAGCCACCCAGGCCACGTGCCGGGCTCGTGGCCCGTCCCCAGCTCGAAGAGGCGCTCGGCCGCGCGTTGACGGAGCAGCGGCTGACGCTCCTGGTGGCACCGGCCGGCTACGGCAAGACCTCGGCGCTCGGGCGGCAGATCCGCCTGCTGCCCGAGGGGCCCGAAGGGCTGGCGCTGGCCTGGGTCTCGGTCGACGAGGACGACCAGCTCCCGCGTTTCCTGGCCTGCCTCGCCATGGCGTTGGAGCCCTACGACCTGCCGTGGCGCGTGTCGCCCGAAGCACTGGCCCTGCTGGCGCAAGCCGAGCACGGCCTGCGCGACGTGGCCACCGAACTCGCCAACGCGCTCGCCGGCACCGAGGTCTGGCGCGGCCTCATCGTGATCGACGACGCCCATCGCCTGAGCGACCCGCGCATCTTCGAGCTGCTGCAGGCACTGCTGGAGCGGCTGCCGCCGCGCTGGGGCCTGGTCGTGGCGAGCCGGGTGGAGCCGATGCTCTCGCTGGCGCGGCTGCGTGCCCAGGGCGAGTTGGCCGAGTTTCGCCAGTTCGACCTGCGCTTCAACGAAGCCGAGGTCAGCGCCTTGCTGAACCTCAATGCCGGCAGTGCCCGAACCGATGCACGCGAGCTGCTGGAGCGCACCGATGGCTGGGCCGCCGGCCTGCGCCTGAGCCTCGCCGCGCGGCCCGGGGCCACCCGCGCGAGCGTGCCCACGCAGCGGCACCTCTTCGACTACCTCGCAACCGAGGTGCTCGATGAACTGCCCGGCGAGCTGCGAGACTTCCTGCTGCGCTGCTCGGTGCTGCCCGAGCTGACGGCGGCGCGCTGCGCACAGGTCGCCGAGACGCCGCATGCGGCTCGACTGCTGGAAGACATCGAACGGCGCGGCCTCTTCGCGAGCGTGATGGAGGCCGACGAATTCACGTTGCGCCTGCACGATCTCTTCCGCGATTTCCTCGAAGACCGCCTGCAGCGCGACCTGCCCGACGAACTGTCGCGCCTCTTGCGCCGTGCGGCCGAGCACGAGCCCGACCTCTCGCGTGCGGTGGGCTACCTCGCCCGCGCCGGGGCGTGGGACGAGGCGACCGCCGTGCTGGCCCGGCGTGCGCAGGAGCAGCTCGGCATCGGCGCCGGTGCCACGCTCGAACAGCTCCTGACGCTCTTTCCGGAAGACGAGCTCGCCCGCCGCCCCGACCTGCAGCTCGTGAAGGGCCTCGCGGCCTGGCCGCATTTCGACTGGTCGACGCTCCTGGCGGCGATGCAGAACGCCGCCGAGGGCTTCGCGCGGGCGGGCCGCACGCGCGACGCGGCGCTGACCCGCGCCAACGTCTGCTCGGGCCTGTGGCATGCCGGACGCCTGGCCGAGTCGAGCCGCGAGCTCGCGGCGCTGAGGGCGATGCCGCTCGACGACGCGGCACGTGCCTTCGTCTGCTACAGCAGCGCGTGGGACGAATTCGCCGCCGCGCGCACCGAAAACGTGGCGCCGATGTTCGCCGAGATGCTGGCCTCGTTGGAGCGGCTGCCGGTGCCGCTGCTGTGGGTGCAGTTCCCGTCGCACTGCGTCTTTGTCGGGCTGCCGGGCATGCAGCCGCTGCTCGACCGTTTTGCCCACAGCGCCACGCGTGTCTGCGGCGACGCGCCCACGCAACTGCGCGCCGGCGTGGCGCACATCCGCGCCTGGCTCGCGCTGAGCGCGGGCCGGCTCGACGAGGCCGGCCAGTGGCTGCAGCGTGGCGAGGAAGACTGCCACTGGCTCGGCATGCCGCGCATCCTCGTCACCGAGCTGCGCATCGCGCGCACGCTGTGGCTCGCGCTGCGCGGCGAGCGCGAGGCCAGCCACGTGGCGGCGCGCGAACTGGTCGACGACCTGCGCCTGCACAGCCCCTTGAGCCACCGGCAGGTGCACGAGTCGGAGGTGCTCTTCGTGCACCTGCGCGCGTGCTGGATCCTGGGCGACGACGAAGCCTTGCGCCGCGTCGACGCCGAGCTTCAGCGTGCGGCCAACGCCTTCGAGTGGCCGGGAGCGGCCGCCAACCGCGCCTTCGGTGCGGCGCTCGTGGCGCTGGTCGACGGCCGGCTCGACGAGGCCCGCACGCTGCTGCGGCCGATCGCCGAGGACGTGAACCGTTCGCTCTTCTACCCGGCCACGCAGGCCCGCCTGCTGCTGGCCGACATCGAGCTGCAGCAGGGCCGGCCGGACCTCGCCACCATCTGGCTGCAGCCCTGGTTCGACGCAGTGCGCGACCCGCGTGAGATCGGCGGTGCGCTGCTGGCCGGGCCGCAGGTGCTCAGCCGGCTGGCCTCGGCGGCCTGGGGCTCACGCCTGCCCGCGGCCGACCAGGCGCTCCTGTCGCACCTGGCTTCGATGCTGGGCCCGCAGGGGCCCACGCAGGCCATGCCCGGCGTGCGGCCGGCGGGCGTGTCGGGCCTGAGCGAACGTGAGACCGAAGTGCTCGAGCGCATCGCCGCGGGCGACAGCAACAAGCTCATCGCCCGCGCGTTCGACCTGAGCCCGCACACCGTGAAGCGGCACGTGGCCAACATCCTCGGCAAATTGGGCGTCGACACGCGCGGCCAGGCGGCGGCGCGCTGGCGCGAGCTGAACGCTTAAGGCTTGTGGTCGAGGTCGGCCTTGCGGATGCGCACGGCCTTTCTCTTGGTCGCGTCGGCCGGCGCTGCGGTGGCGGCCGTGGCGGCGGCGATGAAGGCTTCTTCCGCGGTGGGTTGCACTTCGGCGGCCGCGGGCGTGCCGGCGGCCGGCGCGTCCTTGATCACGCGGGTGTAGGGCGCAAGGATGCTCACCATCTGCCCGTAGATCTTGGGGTTGCCGGCCACCACCTCGCGCTGGTACATGAAGTCGGCTTCGCCGGTGAAGTTGCCGATCAGGCCGCCGGCCTCGGTGATGATGAGCGAGGCGGCGGCGATGTCCCAGGGGTTGAGGCCGGTCTCGAAGAAGGCGTCGTAGTAGCCGGCGGCCACGTAGCACAGGTCGAGCGCTGCGGCGCCCGGGCGGCGCACGCCGGCACACGACTGCATCACCTCGCTGAACATCTTGACGTAGCGCTGGAAGTTGTCGCCCTTGCGGAAGGGGAAGCCGGTGCCGACCAGCGAATCGCTCAGCCGCGTGCGCTTGGACACGCGCAGGCGCTTGTCGTTGAGGAAGGCGCCACGGCCCTTCGACGAATAGAAGAGATCGTTGCGCGTGGGGTCGTACACCACCGCCTGCTGCACCTGGTCGCGGAAGGCCAGGGCGATCGAGACGGCGTAGACCGGGAAGCCGTGGATGAAGTTGGTGGTGCCGTCGAGCGGGTCGATGATCCAGACGTATTCGCTGTTCTTCGCGCCGTGCATGCGGCCCGACTCCTCGGCCAGGATGCCGTGGCCGGGGTAGGCGGCGAGCAGGGTTTCGATGATGGCTTCTTCAGCACGCTGGTCCACCTCGGTCACGAAGTCGTTGGCCGACTTGGTGCTGACCTTGAGCACGTCGAGGTCGAGCGAAGCGCGGTTGATGATGGTCCCTGCGGTGCGGGCCGCCTTGATGGCGACGTTGAGCATGGGGTGGAGCGCTTGCGACATGGGTGCCTTGCGTGAGAGGAGAGGTGGATGGCGGTGGGGAAAGAGCGGGTGCGTGGTCTTGCGTGGAAGGCCGGCACGGATAATTGAATTTTAAGCGCGCGCCCATGAACGACACACGGTTCATCCTCATCAACACCAGCCATCCGGGCAATGTAGGCGCGGCGGCGCGGGCGATGAAGGTCATGGGCTTCGGCGACCTGGTGCTCGTGGCGCCGCGTTTCGCCGATGTGCTGGTACAGGAAGAGACCATCGCCATGGCCAGCGGCGCGGCCGACGTCCTGGCGCGCGCGCGGGTGGTGGTCACGCTGACCGAGGCCCTCGATGGCGTCAGCTACGCCTGCGCCACCGCCATGACCCCGCGCGATTTCGGCCCGCCCACGCACGCGCCGCGTGAATTGTTCACGACGCTCGCGAAGACCGACCACCGCGTGGCCTTCGTCTTCGGCTCCGAGCGCTACGGCATGGGCAACGACGACGTGTACCGCTGCCATGCCTGCCTGAGCATTCCGACCGACCCCGGCTACGGCTCGCTCAACCTCGCCCAGGCGGTGCAGCTCATCGCCTACGACTGGCGGCAGGCGCTGGGGGGCCATGGTGTCGCGCCGCGCACCGCCGAGGCACGCCATGCGGATGCGGCGGCGGTGCAGGGCCTGCTCGAACATTGGCAAGAGGCGCTGGTGGAAGTGGGCTTCCTCGATCCCGCGTCTCCGAAGAAGCTGATGCCGCGCCTGAACCAGCTCTTCAACCGGGCCTCGCTCACCGAGGAGGAAGTGCACATCCTGCGTGGCATTGCACGAGCCATGCAGTCGCCGCGCAGGCCCTGACAACCCGGGGGCTGCAGGCTCGTGAGCCCCTCGCTACACTGCCTCGCCATGTTTGAGCGCCTTCGAGAAGACATCGCCTGCATCCTGGAGCGCGACCCTGCCGCGCACTCCGCGTTCACGGTGCTGACCTGTTATCCCGGCCTGCATGCGCTGGCGATGCACCGCTGGGCCAACGCATGCTGGGTGCGCGGCTGGAAGTGGCTGGGCCGCTTCATCTCGCACATCGCGCGCTGGCTCACCGGCATCGAGATCCACCCCGCCGCGAAGGTGGGCCGGCGCGTCTTCATCGACCATGGCATGGGCGTGGTGGTGGGTGAGACGGCCGAGATCGGCGACGACTGCACCATCTACCAGGGCGTGACGCTCGGCGGCACCTCGCTCACCCGCGGCGCCAAGCGCCACCCGACGCTTGGCAAGGGCGTGATCGTCGGTGCCAATTCCCAGGTGCTGGGCGCCTTCACCGTGCACGACGGCGCGCGCGTGGGCTCGAATGCGGTGGTGCTGAAGGAAGTGCCGCCCGGGGCCACGGCGGTCGGCAACCCCGCACGCATCATCCACAAGGAAGTCGACGCCAAGCGCGAAGAGGCGGCCGCCCGCATGGGCTTCTCGGCCTACGGCATCACCGAAGGCGACGACCCGATGTCGCAGGCGCTGAAGGGCCTGATCGACAACGCGGCCGGCAACGCGCACCAGATCGCGATGCTCTGGGCGGCGATCGAGAAGATCGCGCCGATGCAGAAGGGCGACTGCGTGCCGAGCGATGCGCAGACGAAGGAAGACTTCGACGCCGATCGGCTGAGTCAGCTCGTGAAATAAAGTCCCCAGTCGCCGCGCTCCTGCCCCCAAGGGGCGCCGTCCGGCTGGGGGCGGCCCGGCGCCGGACAGACCTCGCTACTGCGGCTTTTCCTTGCCCAGCAGCGCCGCGAACTCCTCCGGCGCGACCGGCTTGCTGAAGTAGTAGCCCTGCATCTCGTCGCAGGCCTGCTCGCGCAGGAAGTCCTGCTGTTCGGCCGTCTCCACCCCTTCGGCCACCACCGTGAGCGACAGTGTCTTGCCCATTGCGATGATGGCGCTGGTGATGGCCTTGTCCTCGGAATCGGTGGCGAGGTCGCGGATGAAGGAGCGGTCGACCTTGAGCGTGTCGATCGGGAAGTTCTTCAACTGGCCGAGCGAGGAATAGCCGGTGCCGAAGTCGTCGATCGCCAGGCGCACGCCGAGCTGCTTGATGGCCGTGAGCAGCTTGATGGCGCGGTCGACGTTGTGGACGATCATGCCCTCGGTGATCTCGAGCTCCAGCAGATGCGGGGCCATGCCGGTCTCTTGCAGGATGGCCGTCACGTCGTCGAGCAGGTGCTCGTCGGCGAACTGGCGCACCGACAGGTTCACCGCCATGTTGATCGGCGGCAGGCCCTGCTTCTGCCAGGCCACGTTCTGCAGGCAGGCGGTCTTGAGCACCCAGCGGCCGATGTGCACGATGAGGCCGGTGTCTTCGGCCACCGGGATGAACTTGGCCGGCGACACCGGGCCCAGCTCGGCGTTGTGCCAGCGCAGCAGCGCCTCCACGCCGGTGATGTGGCCGGTCTTCAGGTCGACCTTGGCCTGGTAGGCGAGCGAGAACTCCTCGCGTTCCAGTGCGCGGCGCAGGTTGGACTCGAGCGTGAGCCGCTCCAGCGTCTGCGAGCTGATCTCCCTGGAATAGAACTGGAAGTTGTTCTTGCCTTCTTCCTTCGCGTGGTACATCGCGCTGTCGGCGTTTTTCATCAGCGTCTGCTCGTCGGTGCCGTCGCCGGGGAACAGCGAGATGCCCACGCTGGCGGTGACGCGGCACTCCTGCCCCATCAGCTCGATCGGCTTGATGGCAGCCGACAGCAGCTTGCGCGCGACCGCGCCCGCATGCTCGCGGTCGGGCACCTCCTGCACCAGCACCACGAATTCGTCGCCGCCCAGGCGGGCGATGACGTCGCTGGAGCGCAGCGCGTGCTTGAAGCGCGCCGTGATCTCCTTGAGCAGCGTGTCACCCGCTTCGTGGCCGAGCGTGTCGTTGATGAACTTGAAGCGGTCGAGGTCGATGAACATGACCGCGAAGGTGCGCTTGTAGCGCTCGGCGGTCTTCAGTGAGGCATTGAGCAGGCTGCTGAAGAGCAGGCGGTTGGGCAGCCCGGTCAGGCTGTCGTGGCGCGCCATATGGTGGATGTGCTCTTCGGCCACCTTCTGCTCGGTGATCTCGCGCGAGATGCCGCGGTAGCCGATGAAGGCGCCGGACGCATCGAACATCGGCTCGCCGCTCATGCTGATGTAGTAGGGCGGCTTGCCGGGGGCCATGCGCTGCATGACGATGTCGCGGAAGGACTGGCGGTCGTCGAGCAGCGCACGGAAGTCGTCCCAGCCGCCGGGCAGGTGGGCCTGCATGGTGCTCTCCCAGATCCGGCGACCGATCAGCGGGTTGCGGCTCTCGCGCCGGCCTGTTTCGCGGCTCTCGAGCCGGGTGAAGCGGATGTCGGCATCGGCTTCCCAGTACCAGTCCGACGAGAGGTTGGTCATCGCGCGAAAGCGCGCTTCGCTTTCGCGCAGGGCGCGATCCATGCGGCGGCGTTCGGTCACGTCTCGCAGGATGCCGCGAAAGCCCACCGGCTTGCCGTCGTCGTCCTTCACGAGCAGCACCGAGCCCTCGACCTGGATCACGCTGCCGTTGCGGTGCAGGTACTCCCATGTCTGGGCCTTCTTCGACACGCCGGTGCGGAACACTTCGTTGAAGGCCTCCACCACGACGGCCGTCATTTCGGGCGTCTGGCGGCTGCGGTAGTCGCGCTCGGCCACCTCGTGGTGGTCGAAGCCCAGCATGCGGGCATAGGCAGCGTTCAGGTAGATCGGCTTGCCCCGGAGGTCGACCTCGTAGTAGGCGTCGTCCAGGCTTTCGAGGATGTTGCGGAACTTCTCTTCGCTGCGGCGCAGCGCCGTCTCGGCATGCTGGCGCTCGTCTTCGCGGGCAAAGTTGTCGAGCGCAAAGACGACGTTGCGCGACAGGCGTTCGAGCAGCGCGACGATGCCGGTGCTGAACGCCTCGACCTCGCGCGCGTAGAAGAGCATCACGCCGATGGCCGCCGTGCCGCGCACGATGGGTATGGCCGCCGCCGAGGCCACGCCGGCGCGGCTGGCCTGCGCGTGCCACGGCCGGGTGCGCTCGTCCTGCATGAACTGGTTGCTGATGGCCGGCTTCTGGCCCCGATAGGCCTCGCCGACCAGTCCGCGCCCTTCGGCCGTGCCCGCGTCAACCGAGATGCGCGCTTCGCGCAACTGCGAAGCGGCGACACCCGAGGCCGCCTCGACGCGCAGCCAGGCGGTGTCGGCGTCGGGTGTGGTGACGGCGGCTGTGAGGAACTGGTGGCCCTCGACCGCCGCGTCGCACACACGCTGGTACAGCTCGGCCGGCGTCTTGGCGTACAGCAGCGCCTCGTTGGTGGCACTGAGCACCGAATACATGGCGACCATGTGCCGTTCGCCGCTGTCGCGGGCGGGCGCTGCGCTCATCGTGTCTCCTGTCGTCGTCTGTCGTGTGGGTGACCTGTGCTCAGGCTTCTGTTCCCTCAGCCTCGCGGCGGCGGCCGCTGCGCGGATTTGGGTCGGAACGCCTTGCAGACCTGCTCGTCTGTCTCGAGATACGGGCCGCCGATGAGGTCGATGCAGTAGGGCACCGCGGCGAAGATGCCGTGCACCGGCGGCTGGGCAAGCGGCAGGCCTTCGAGCGTCTCGGCGATCGACTTGGGCTGGCCGGGCAGGTTGATCACGAGGGCCTGGCCGCGGATCACCGCCACCTGCCGCGAGAGGATGGCAGTGGGCACGAAGCGCAGGCTGATCTGGCGCATCTGCTCGCCGAAGCCGGGCATTTCCTTGTGGGCGATGGCGAGCGTGGCTTCCGGGGTCACGTCGCGCGGCGAAGGGCCGGTGCCGCCGGTGGTGAGCACGAGGTCGCACTTCACGTGGTCGACCAACTCCACCAGCGTGGCGCTGATGAGCGCCTGCTCGTCGGGGATGAGCCGCGTCTCCCAGTCGACCGTGTTGCGCAGCGCGCGGGTGAGCCAGTCCTTCAGCGCCGGGATGCCCTTGTCCTCGTACACGCCGCCGGAGGCGCGGTCGCTGATCGACACCAGGCCGATGCGGACCTTGTCGAACGGCGCCGGCTCAGCCATGGCCGACCGAGTGTTCCTTGATGAACTGGAAGAGCTCGCGGTAGGCCCGGCCGTTGCGCTGCTCGGGCGTGGCGGCGGCGTCCTTGCGTGCGGCGCGGATCAGGCTGCGTAGCTGCTGCACGTCGCTCTCGGGGTGCTCGCCCATCCAGCGCGTGAGCGCATCGTCAGCGGCCAGCAACTCCACGCGCCAGCGCTCGGCCTCGTGCAGGGCCAGGGCGTCTTTCGCGCGGCCCAGGCGCATGGCGGCCACGGCTTCGCGGATCGGCTCGACGTCGTTCTTTCGCATCAGCTTGCCGATGTACTGCATCTGGCGGCGCTTGCCTTCGAACGAGCGCGTGCGCTTGTACTCGGCCACCGCGTCTCGCAGCGACTCGGAAATGGGCAGGTCGACGACGCGGTCATCGGGCAGGGCGACGAGGGCTTCTCCCAGCGCCTGCAGTTCGTGCATCTCCTTCTTGAGCTGGGTCTTGCTCGGGCGATCGAAGCCGCTGGAGTCGAAGCTGCTCGCGGAGTCTTCGGCATCGCCGTGGTCGGCGGAGGGTGAGCGCGGGTGAGGCTGTGCCATAGGTCGTGGGTATGATAGCCGCGGCCCATGTTCCGGGGCCTCGCAGGGTGCCTCGCGTGGCCCTTTGACACGCACTGCAAGGTGCACCTCATCACCCAACGCCGCTGCGCATGAGCTCATCGCTTTCCAACCACCATGGCTTCTCGTACTCGCAGGACGCCTTCCGGCAACTGGTGGACGACGCGCTGGCCATCGCCAAGTCGCTCGGGGCGAGCGATGCGGGTGTGGAGGTGTCGGAAGGCGCGGGCCTGTCGGTGTCGGTGCGCAAGGGCGAGATCGAGAACGTCGAACGCAACCGCGACAAGTCCATGGGCGTCACGGTCTACCTGGGCCAGCGCCGCGGCAATGCGAGCACGTCCGACTTCTCGCGTGCGGCGCTCGAGCAGACGGTGCGCGCCGCCTACGACATCGCCCGATTCACCGCGGAAGATCCCTCGGCCGGCCTGCCCGACGAGGCCGACCTCGCGCTCGGCGATGCCGCGAAGCTGGACCTCGACCTCTTCCATCCCTGGGACATCACCGCCGCCGAGGCGAGCGAGATCGCACTGCGCTGCGAGGCTGCGGCGCTCGGCGTCGACAAGCGCATCACCAATTCCGAAGGCGCGGGAGTCTCGGCGCAGCAGTCGCATTTCTTCGCCGGCAACTCGCGTGGCTTCCGCGGCGGGTATGCGAGTTCGCGTCATTCGCTCTCGGTCGCGCCCATCGCGTCGGTGCCCGGCGCGAATGGCGACGACATGCAGCGCGATGCGTGGTACAGCTCGATGCGCTCGCCGAACCAGCTCGCCGCGCCTGAAGCCGTGGGCCGGTATGCCGCCGAACGTGCGCTCTCGCGCCTGAACGGGCGCAAGATCAAGACCTGCGAAGTGCCGGTGCTCTTCGAGTCCACGCTCGCGGCGGGCCTGCTCGGTGCGTACGTGCAGGCGACGAGCGGCGGCGCGCTCTACCGCAAGTCGTCGTTCCTGCTCGACAGCCTGGGCCAGCAGGTGATGCCCGGCCACATCGACCTGCATGAAGACCCGCACGTGCGCGGAGCCAAGGGAAGCGCGCCCTTCGACGACGAAGGCGTGGTGACCCGCGTGCGCGACGTGGTGAGTGGCGGCGTGGTGCAGGGCTACTTCCTGTCGACCTACTCGGCACGCAAGCTCGGCATGCGAACCACTGGCCATGCCGGCGGTTCGCAGAACCTCAAGTTCAGCAGCCGCCTCACGCAACCCGGCGACGACCTCGACGCGATGCTGCGCAAGCTGCACCGCGGGCTCTTCGTGATCGAGTTGATGGGGCAGGGGGTGAACTACGTCACCGGCGATTATTCGCGGGGCGCTGCAGGCTTCTGGGTCGAGAACGGCCGCATTGCCTACCCCGTGCACGAGATCACGATCGCAGGCAACCTGCGCGACATGCTGCAGGGCATCGTGGCGGTCGGGGCCGACGAGTACACGATGGGCACGAAGACCATTGGCTCGGTGCTGATCGAGCGCATGAAGGTCGCCGGTTCCTGACGACTTGCTGACGCAAGCAGCGCGTGTGCTGCCTGGCGTGCTACGCGGTTTTGCGCACGGGTAAATCCCTGTAAGGCGCATGGGTGCCGATCCTAGAATTTGGCGCCACCAGGCCCGGAAAGGGCCCTTCCAGGAGACACTTAATGCAACGTCGATCGTTCGTCCACGGCGCGGGTCTGGCCGGTGTTTTGGCTGCGGGTACGGCCCCGGCCATCGTTCACGCCCAGGCCAACATCCGCTGGCGCCTCACGTCAAGCTTCCCTAAGTCGCTCGACACCATCTTCGGCGCGGCCGACACCTTCTCGAAGAAGGTGCGCGAGATGAGCGGCGGAAAGTTCGAGATCTCGGTCCACGCGGCCGGTGAAGTGATGCCCTCGCCGGCGCTGATCGACGGCGTGCAGAACGGCACCGTCGAAATGGGCCACACCGCGCCCTACTACTACTTCGGCAAGGACGAGACCTTCGCCCTCGGCTGCGCCATTCCCTTCGGCCTGAACTCGCGCCAGATGACCGCGTGGATGTACGAAGGCAACGGCCTGAAGCTGATGCGCGAGTTCTACGCCAAGTACAACATGATCAGCTTCCCGATGGGCAACACCGGGGCGCAGATGGGCGGCTGGTTCCGCAAGGAGATCAAGACCGTCGCCGACATGAAGGGCCTGAAGTTCCGCGTCGGCGGTTTCGCCGGCAAGGTCTGCGAACGCCTCGGCTCGGTGCCGCAAAACATTCCCGGCGGCGAGATCTACCAGGCGCTGGAGAAGGGCACCATCGATGCCGCCGAATGGGTCGGCCCGTACGACGACCAGAAGCTCGGCTTCAACAAGGTCGCGCAGTTCTACCACTACCCCGGCTGGTGGGAAGGTGGCCCGCAGCTCGACCTGCTGGTCAACCAGAAGGCCTACGACGGCCTGTCGGCCGAGTACAAAGCCATCATCGAAAGTGCTGCAGCTTACGCACACACCGAGATGCAGGCCAAGTACGACGTGAAGAACCCGGTCGCGCTGCGCCAGCTCGTCGCCAACAAGACAAAGCTCGTGGCCTTTCCCAAGCCGGTGATGGACGCTGCCTACAAGGCGGCGATGGAGATCTACAGCGAGATCTCTGCCAAGAACCCCGGCTGGAAGAAGATCTACACCGACTACTCCAACTACCGCAAGGAAGCGAACCTGTGGTTCCGCTTCACCGAGGCGCGCTTCGACAGCTACATGCAGTCGGCCAAGCTCTGAGCCAGGCCGCTCCCGCAGAATGAGCCCCGCCTTGGCGGGGCTTTTTCTTTGAGAACATGCCATTTGAAGAGCCATTCCCATGACGCCCACCACCGTCCAGATCGTCGCCGCCGCCCTGTTTGCCGTGGCGCTGGTCCACACCTTCTCGACGAGCGTCTTCGCGCGCCTCGCCCACCGGTACCCGCGCCACGAGGGGGTGTTCCACCTGTTGTCGGAGGTGGAAGTGGTGTTCGGTTTCTGGGCGCTCGTGCTGGTGCTGTTTCTGTTCGCGGCCTCGGGGCGTGATGGCGCCACGGCCTACATCGATGGGCGGAACTTCACGGAGCCGCTCTTTGTTTTCGCAATCATGGTGGTGGCCGGCAGCAAGCCCATCCTGAAGCTGGCCTCGGCGGTGGTGAACGTGCTGGCGCGCGTGACGCCGCTGCCTCAATCGATGGCGGTGTATTTCCTCGCGCTGTCGGTGTTGCCGCTGATGGGCTCGGCCCTCACCGAGCCGGCGGCGATGACGCTCGCCGCACTCACGCTGCGCGACCGCGTGTTCAACGTCGAACTGCCCGAGCGGTTGAAGTACGCGACGCTGGGGGTGCTCTTCGTCAATGTGTCGATCGGCGGCACGATGACCTCGTTTGCCGCGCCACCGGTGCTGATGGTCGCGGCGAAGTGGGGCTGGGACACGCCCTTCATGCTGGCCCACTTCGGCTGGAAGGCGGCACTGGCGGTGCTGATCAACGCGACGGTCGTGACGCTGATCTTTGCGCGCCACCTGCTGCGTGCCACGCCCGAAGCCGCGGGCATCCGCGACCGCAGCGGCCCGCCGCCCACGGCGATGATCGTGAGCGCGCTGTTCCTGCTGGGCGTGGTGATGTTCGCCCACCACCCGGCCGTCTTCATGGGGCTGCTGCTTTTCTTCATCGGCTACGCACGCGCCTACCCGAGGCACCACGATGCGCTCATCCTGCGCGAAGCGCTGCTGGTGGCCTTCTTCCTGGCGGGGCTCGTGGTGCTGGGCGGGCAGCAGCAGTGGTGGCTGCAGGAGCTGCTCACGCGCCTGAGCGCGCAGCAGGTGTACTACGCGGCCACCGCGCTCACGGCGGTGACCGACAACGCCGCGCTCACTTCCCTCGGCTCGCTGGTCGAAGGCTTGAGCGACGAGTTCAAGTACTCGCTGGTGGCCGGTGCCGTGACCGGGGGCGGCCTCACGGTGATCGCCAATGCACCGAACCCGGCTGGCTATTCGATCCT
>DASWSY010000210.1:0-4817 GCA_036402415.1 Rhizobacter sp.
TCACGCCCGAAGAGCCCGCCGGGCCCCACAACCGCGTGCGCGGCACGGTGAAGGATCTCGCCTACTTCGGCAGCTTCACCGTCTACCGCCTGGCGCTCGCAAGCGGCCAGGTGCTCAAGGTGAGCGAGAGCAATGCCGAGCGCCATCGCGAGCTCACCCTGCGCGCGGGCGATGGCGTCTGGGCGCACTGGTCGCCCACCGCCCAGGTGGTGCTCACGGCATGAACGCCTCGTCGCGCGTGCGCGCCGGCCTGCAAGCCCTGCGGCGTGGCCGCAGCGCGGTGATCGGCCTGCCCTACCTCTGGCTCATCGCCTTCTTCCTGCTGCCGTTTCTGGTGGTGCTGAAGATCAGCGTGTCGGAGATGGAAACCGTCCACTTCAAGGACCTGCTCACCTTCCGCGACGGCACGCTGCAATTCACCCTGCAACTGCGCAACTACCTCTTCATCGCCGAAGACGACCTCTACCTCAAGACCTACCTCGCAAGCCTCAAGTACGCCGGCTGGGCCACGCTGCTGTGCCTCGTCATCGGTTACCCCTTTGCCTATTTCATGGCGCGCGCCCGTGCGGCGGTGCAGCCGGCCTTGCTGCTGCTCGTGATGCTGCCCTTCTGGACCTCGCTGCTGCTGCGCGTCTACGCCTGGAAGGGCCTGCTCAGCGAACACGGCTGGGCGCACAGCCTCATCACCGGCCTCGGCCTCGACCACCTGCTCGCGTCGCTGGGCCTCATCCAGTCGCCCGGCCTGCTGCTGCACACACCCTTCTCGCTGGTGCTGGGCATGACCTACACCTACCTGCCCTTCATGGTGCTGCCCCTCTACGCCAACCTCGCGAAGATGGACCTGCGCCTGCTCGAAGCCGCGGCCGACCTCGGCGCCACCGCGTGGGTGGCATTCTGGAAGGTGACCGTGCCCTTGTCCAAGGCCGGCATCATCGCCGGCAGCATGCTCGTCTTCATCCCCTGCGTGGGCGAGCTCGTGATCCCGGAGCTGCTGGGCGGACCGCAGACGCTGATGATCGGCCGCGTGATGTGGGACGAGATGTTCAGCAACAACGACTGGCCCATGGCCTCGGCCGTGGCGGTCGTGATGGTGCTGCTGATCATCGTGCCGCTGGCGCTCTTCAGCAAGTACCAGGCCGAGGCGCAGGAGGCGCGGCGATGAAGGGCGCCACCTGGTTCGCGCGCGGCTGGCTCTCCGCCGGGTTTCTTTTCCTGTACCTGCCGATCGCGGCGCTCGTCATCTATTCCTTCAACGACTCGCCCGTGCCCAACGTCTGGCGCGGTTTCACGCTGCACTGGTACACCCAGCTCGCCCACGACCGCGAGCTGCTCGCCGGCTTGTGGCTCTCGCTCAAGGTCGCCTTCTTCACCGCCTGCGGCTCGGTGGTGCTGGGCACGCTTGCGGCCTTCGCGCTGGTGAAGTTCCGGCGTTTCCCCGGCCGCACGTTGTTCTCGGGCATGGTGAGCGCGCCGCTCGTCATGCCGGAAGTGATCATCGGGTTGTCGCTGCTGCTCACGCTCGTGTCGGTGCAGCGCATGATCGGCGTGCCCGAGCGCGGCATGCTCACCATCTGGATGGGCCACATGCTGCTCGGCATGGCCTATGCGACGGTGGTCGTCCAGGCGAGGCTGCGCGACCTGAACCCGCAGCTCGAAGAAGCCGCCATGGACCTGGGTGCCCGCCCTTGGCAGGTGTTCGCGCTGGTGACGCTGCCGATGATCGCGCAGTCGCTGCTGTCGGCCTGGCTGCTCACCTTCACCCTTTCGCTCGACGACGTGGTGCTCTCGTCCTTCCTCTCGGGGCCGGGCGCGACCACCATGCCGCAGGTCATCTTCTCGCGCGCACGCCTGGGCCTGAGCCCGAGCATCAACGCGGTGGCCACGCTGATCGTGGTCGTCGTGGCGATCGGCGTGGCACTTGCAAGCTGGCTCATCGCCCGCCATGAACGCCAGCGCCAGCGCGAGATGGCCGAAGCGTACCGATCCTGATGTCCTACCCTGACTGCAGCCACAAGGAGAGAACCGATGAAGAACAAGATCCGGTCCCTGACCGCCGTGAGCCTGGCCCTGCTCGGTGCGTATCCGCTGGCCGTGCAGGCGCAGTCGATCGACGAACTGCGACGTGAGCAGAAAGCCCTGAAGGACAAGGTCGACGCGCTGGAGAAGAAGCTCAAGGACGCCGAGGCCAGGCCCGCGTCGGGCGGCATGACGGAAGAGCAGCAGCGTGAGTTCAACCGCATCGCCATCAAGGCCGAGGCGCTGGAAGACTCGCAGGAAGCGATGGGCTTTCGCCTGCTCAAGATCAGCGGCCAGATGGACCCGAGCTTCATCTACAACAAGCTGCAGCGGCGCGCCGGTTTCCAGTTCCTGAACCGCGTCGAGACCGACGGCTACAACTACGACAACTCCTACTTCGGCATGGCGATGCTCGACTTCCAGAAGGAGCTGGAAGGCGGCACCAAATGGCGCTTCACGCTCGCGCCCAACCGTGGCGTGGGCGCGGTCTTCGACGGCAACTCCCCGGTGCACGAGGCCACGGTCTCGTTGCCGCTCTCCGACCTGCAGACACGCTTCATCGCCGGCCAGATTCCCGACTGGTCGGGCTACGAGTACCTGCAGCCCACGCTCAACAAGCTCATCACGCACAACCTGCTGTTCGACTTCACGCTGCCCACGGCCTACACCGGAGCCGGCCTCGACATCACGCGAGGCAAGTGGATCTACAAGGCGGTGGTCGCCAACATGAACACCACGCAGCGCGCGGCCAACGAGAAGTCTCCGGTGCTTGCCTACCGCGTCGACTATTCGCGCGGCGAGTTCCAGGGCTTCGGTTTTGCCGGCACGCACGGCAAGGCAGCCAACCCCAACGGCGGGCGAGACACCTCCCTGCACCTCTTCGAATTCGATGCCTACTTCATCCGCGGCGACTGGACGGCGCAGGCGCAGCTGAGCGTGGGCCAGCAGAAGAAGGCGTCCATCACCCCCGACCCCGACACCGGCGACCTGCGCGACGCACGCTGGTGGGGCGTCTCCACGCTTGCGGCGCACAAGTTCACGCCGCGCTTCGAGGGCATCGCCCGCATGGACTTCATCAGCAACCGCAAGAACGGGGGCGGACTGCTGGGCTACGGCGCCGACGACCGCAATGGCATCGGCCCCGGCTGGACCGACGATGGCACCGGCACCTGGACGCAGGACGACCCCGAGAAGGGCAGCAACCGCTTTGCCCTCTCGCTCGGCGTGGGCTACCTCTTCAACCTCAACACCACACTCAAGGCGGAGTACCGTCTGGACCGTGCGAGCGAGGCGGTGTTCGTCGACACGAAGACCGGCGGCTACCAGAAAACCAACCACCTGATCGGCCTGGGGGTGGTGGTGAGCTTCTGAACCTGACGTGAGCGAGGTGTCCCCGATGAACAGCCCCCTGCCCGACTGGCACGCACGCGCAGCCGCCGTGCAGTTCGATGGTCGGGCCTTCATCGGTGGCCAGCGCATGGCCTCGGCTGACGGCGAGACCTTCGGCTGCATCTCGCCGATCGACGGCCGCACGCTGACGCAGGTCGCGCGCGGCCGCACGGCCGACATCGACCACGCCGTCGCCAGCGCCCGCAAGGCCTTCGCCGACGGTCGCTGGGCCCGCCAGGCACCGGCCGCACGCAAGCAGGTGCTGGTGCGTTTCGCCGAGAAGATCCACGCCGCCCGCGAAGAGCTCGCGCTGCTGGAAACGCTCGACATGGGCAAGCCCATCCAGTACAGCCTGTCGGTCGACGTGCCGCTCGCGGTGCGCTGCATCGGCTGGTACGGCGAGGCGATCGACAAGGTCTACGACGAGGTCGCGCCCACGCCGCACAACGCGCTCGCGCTCATCACCCGCGAGCCCATGGGCGTGATCGGCGCCATCGTGCCCTGGAACTACCCGATGATCATGGCCGCCTGGAAGCTCGGGCCGGCGCTGGCGGCGGGCAATTCGGTGGTGCTCAAGCCGAGCGAGAAATCGCCGCTCACGGCATTGCGGCTGGCCGAACTGGCCGTCGAAGCCGGCCTGCCCGAAGGCGTGTTCAACGTCGTGCCCGGCTACGGCCACGAGGCGGGCGAGGCGCTCGCGCTGCACATGGACGTCGACGCCATCGGCTTCACCGGCTCCACCCGCGTGGGCCGCAAGATGCTGGAGTACGCCGGCCGCAGCAACCTGAAGCGCGTCTACAACGAGCTCGGCGGCAAGTCGGCCTTCCTCGTGTTCCCCGATTTCGACGACCTGGCGCGCGCCGCCAGGACGGTCGCCGGCAGCATGTTCTTCAACCAGGGCGAGTCGTGCAACGCCCCCTCGCGCGTGTTCGTGCACGAGAGCATCGCCGACGACTTCGTGAAGGCCGTGGCCGGCACGGCACCCGCGCACCAGCCTGCCGACCCGCTCGATGCCAAGACCGAGATGGGCGCGCTCGTCGACGACACCCAGCTCAAGACGGTGCTCGGCTACATCGAGGCCGGCCGCAGCGAAGGCGCGAAGATCGTCGCCGGCGGCGAGCAGGCGCGCGCCGAGACCGGGGGCTTCTACGTGCAGCCGACCGTCTTCGACGGTGTGGCCAACGGCATGAAGATCGCCCGCGAAGAGATCTTCGGCCCGGTGCTCTCGGTGATCCGCTTCAAGACCGAGGAAGAAGCCATCGCCATGGCCAACGACTCCACCTACGGCCTGCAGGCGAGCGTCTGGAGCAGCAACCTCAACCGCGCGCACCGGGTGGCCCGGGCGCTGCGTGCCGGCACCGTGCACGTGAACCAGTACGACGAAGACGACATCACCGTGCCCTTTGGCGGCT
>DASWSY010000211.1:0-5422 GCA_036402415.1 Rhizobacter sp.
AGTCTTCCACCGCCTGCAGCAGCCGAGACGCTTCGCGCAGCGCCTTGTCGGCCCGCTCGCGCTCGGTGATGTCGCGGGCGATGCCGAACATGCCGGTCACCTGCCCGGCCTCGTCGCGCAGCGGCCCCTTGGTGACGAGGAAGACCCGCGAGCCTTCGGCAGTGCTCACGGCCTCTTCGTAGGTGCGGGTCTCGTTGCCCTCGACCACGGCGGCGTCGTTGCGGCGGATTACCGCCGCTTCGGCGGGCGCGAAGAACTCGAAATCAGTCCGGCCGAGCACGCTCTCGTTGCCAGGCGCCAGCACCCGCTGGGTCTCGCCGTTGCACATGAGGTAGCGGCCCTCCAGGTCTTTCGCGAAGATGGCGTCGCTGGAGCCATCGGCGATCTCCTGCATCAGCGCGAGCGCCTCCAGGTGGCGAAGGTGGCGGTCGCGCGCGTCTCGCGCCCGGTCGTACTTGCCCAGCACGTAGTAGAGCAGCGCCGCCGTCAGCGCGACGAAGACCCAGCCCTTGACCGACGACAGCAGTGCGAGCGTCTCCACATCGCGCACGACGGCCGCGAGCAGCCAGTCGGAGCCGCCGATCCAGAACGAGCCCGCCAGCAGATAGCCGATGACGGGGCGGATGGCCGAACGCGCCATGCCTTTCAGGCCAACCGTTCCATCGGCTGCATGCGAGGTTGCACGGGTGCCTCCTGCGGCAGCGCCCCGTTGGCGCCATCAGCCGCGTCGTCGGGGTGACGGCGTGCGATCTCGCAGAACTCGTCGAACGCTTCGAGGAAGACGTCCAGCAGGTCGGGGTCGAATTGCCTGCCGCGCCCGGCGACCATCGTCGCGCGTGCCTGGGCGGGTGGCATCGGGGCCTTGTAGCTGCGCCGCGAGATGAGCGCATCGAAGACGTCGGCAATCGCCATGAGGCGGGCTGCCAGGGGGATGGCGGTGCCGGCCAGCCGGTCGGTGTAGCCGGTGCCGTCCCAGCGCTCATGGTGATGGCGGGCGATCTGCGTCGCATACATCAGGAAGCCGGGCGGCTGGTGCAGGTCGGCCACCGCGCGGTCGATGGCATCGGCGCCGAGCGCCGCATGCGTCTTCATCACCTCCCACTCGTGGTCGGTGAGCTTGCCGGGCTTCAGCAGGATGCAGTCGGGAATGCCGACCTTGCCGATGTCGTGCAGCGGCGCCGATTTGGCGATCAGGACCACGCTTCGCTCGCTGAGTTCGTCGGAGAACTGCGGCAGCAGCCGGGCGCGCTGCGCCAGCACCTGCACGTATTCCTGGGTACGCAGGATGTGGTTGCCGGTCTCGTTGTCGCGCGTCTGCGCCAGGCGGGCCAGCGCGCGCATGGCCACGTCCTGGATGACCCGGTTCTCCTGCATCTGCCGCAACACCTCCCTTTCGAGGCCGGCCTTGTCGCGCTTGAGCGCATCCCGTGCACGCTTGAGCGCCAGGTGCGTCTGCACGCGGGCCAGCACGATGGCCGGACGCAGGGGCTTGGTGATGTAGTCGGCCGCCCCGAGATGCAGGCCCTGCTCCTCTGCTTCCGTCGCGCACATGGCGGTGGTGAAGATGACGGGAATGTCGCGCGTCTCGGGCGCGGCCTGCAGGGCGGCAAGCACCTGGTAGCCGTTCATCTCCGGCATCATGACGTCGAGCAGGATGAGGTCTGGCCGGGGCTGGCGCGCGGCCAGCTGCAGTGCCCGCAAGCCGCCGGCGGCAGCGAGCACGCGGTAGTCGTGCTTGAGCAACTCGCCGAGGACCGTGAGGTTCTCGGGGCTGTCGTCGACGATGAGGATCGTTTCTTGTGGCATGAAGGCTCCCTTTCGTCGCCGGCCTGGAGGGTCGTCATGTGTCGGCCATCGACTCGCGGCGAGTGTGTTGACGCCGCACCGTGCGCCGCTTGACGGCGATCAAGCCCTCGCGCAAGCCGGCGCTGGGAGGCCGTCGCCTTGTGGCCTGCGTCACGATCGGCGGGCGAATCAGGGGCCGCTGCCGGTGCTGAAGTAGAAGGCCGCGCCCTGCCCCGGCCGGCCCTCGGCGCGGATCTGGCCCTGGTGGCGCTCGATGATGCGACGCACGATCGACAGCCCCAGGCCAAAGCCCTCGAAGCGCGCGCCATGCAGGCGCTGGAAAGGGTGGAACAGGCGTTCCGCCTGCGCCTCGCTGAATCCCACGCCGTTGTCGCGCACGAAGAAGACGATGTGACCTCGCTCCTCGCCCGCCCCCACCTCCACCTGCGGAGCCGGCCCGGCGCTCGCGAACTTCAACGCGTTGGTGAGCAGGTTCACGAACACCTGGCGCAAGAGTGTCGGGTCGGCGTCGACCGGCGGCAGGTCGCGGACCGTGACCTGCACCGGCGGCCGGTCGGCCGGCTGCGGCAGTGACGCCACCACTTCGCTCACGAGCGCCTGCGTGTCCACACGCTGTCGGCGCAGTTCGGTCTCGCTCGCGCGGGCCAGCGCCAGCAGCGCGTTCACCAGGCGCTCGGTGCGCTCGGCACTCTGGGCGATCAAGCCCAGCATCTGCCCGGCACGTTCGAGCTGCCCCGCCTCGAGGTACTCGCCCGCCTTGCGCGAGGCACCCGCGATGCCGCCCAGCGGCCCGCGCAGGTCGTGCGAGACGGTGCGGTTGAAGCTCTCCAGCCCGCTGATGATCTCGCGCAGCTGTGCGGTGCGGCTCTCCACCCGCTGCTCCAGCGTCTCGTTGGCGATCTTCAACTGCTCGGCGCTGTGCTTCATGGCCTGGTAGAGGCTGCCGTTCTCGTAGATGCGGCCGGCCTGCGCGGCGTGGATGGCGAGCAGGTGTTCGTCTTCGTCGCTGAAGGCGTCGGCGCAGGTCTTGTCGATCAGCAGGATCCAGCCGTAGGACTGGTGCAAGGACACGACCGGTGCCACCAGGCCGGTGGTGAACGGCGGGCAGCTCGCCGGCAGGCCCAGGCGCGCCGGGTCGCGGGAAGGATTGAAGAAGCGGCGCGGCGTGCGCTCCTTCATCACCGTGCCCAAAACGCCTTGGTCGAGCTCGCCCAGCGCCAGCTCGCTGGCCGCTTGGGGGTCGAGCCCCCAGCTCGTGTAGTGCACGCGCTCCTCGCCGTTCTTGTGGCGCACGCCGAGGATGGCGTAGCGCGCACCGATGAGGTCGCGCGCGCCGCGGCACACCTGGTCGAGCAGGGAGAACGGGTCACGCTCGGAGGCCAGGCGCAGGTTCAGGTCGGTCAGGGCCGACAGCCGCTCGTTGGCGCGCTGCAGTTCGTTGGACTGGGCCACCAGCTTGTCGGTCACGAGGCGCAGGTGTTCGCGGTCGAAATCGTCCACGGTGATGGCGGGCGCGGCTGGTCCCTGCCCGGCCAGCGCGGCCTGCACCACATCGAGCACGTCCTGCGGCTCGCAGGGCTTGAAGAGGATGCGGTGCACCCCGCACGAGGCGGCGAGCTGGCGCGCCTCGCCCTCCATGAAGGTGGCGGTGCAGAAGATCACCTCGGTGCCGGCGATGCCGGGCTCCTCGCGCAGGCGGCGCACGAACTGGTAGCCGTCCATCGTCGGCATGAGGATGTCGCAGATCACGAGCGCCGGCCGCCCGGTGCGCACTTTCTCCAGCGCTTCGGCGCCGTCGGAGGCCTCGTCGACCTGGTGCCCGGCGTAGCCGAGCAGCGTGGCGATCAGGTCGCGGTTGGTGGCGTGGTCGTCGACGACCAGGACGCGGGCCATGGCGCGCGCAATCCGGTTCAGCCGCTGCCCGGCGCGGCGGGCAGGAAGGCTTCGATCTGCTGCACGAAGGTCTCGGGCTCGATGGGCTTGGAGAAATAGCCGTCGAAGCCCGCCATGCGCACCTTCTCCTCGTCGCCCGACATCGAGAAGGCAGTCACCGCCACGATGGGCGTGCCGGCCACGGCGGCGTCGAGGCGCAGCTTCTCCAGCACGCCGTAGCCGTCGAGCACCGGCATCTGCAGGTCGCAGATGATGAGATCGGGCCGCTCGCGCCGCGCCACGGCCACGCCCATCTGCCCGTCGACCGCGAGCAGCACCTTGTGGCCGCTGTGTTCCAGCAGGTATTGCGCGAGTTCCAGGTTGGCCTGGTTGTCTTCGATGATGAGGATGCGTGCCATGGCGCTCGTGGCCTTCAGGACGTGGGCGCGGCCAGCCGCAGCACGAAGCGGCTGCCCTGGCCCGGGGTGCTCTTGAAGGTGATGTGCCCGCCGAGCAACCCGGCCAGACGCTGGCTCAGGTGCAGGCCGAGGCCCGTGCCCTCGGCGGCGCGGGGCCGCAGGCTGCCGGCCTGGGAGAAGGGAGCGAAGAGCTTGGCCTGCTCGTCCTCCGGGATGCCCACACCGGTGTCGTCGACGGTCACTTCGAGCACCTCGTCCTCCTGGCGCAGCGAGACGGTGACGCTGCCGGTGTCGGTGAACTTCACCGCGTTGCCGGCGAGGTTGAGCACGATCTGGCTCAGCGCGCGGCGGTCGGTGGTCCAGATCAGCGGCGACGGCGGCACCACGGCGGCGATCTGCAGGCCCTTGGCCTCCGCCTGCACCTTGAGCGTGGCCACCACTTCCTCGATCACCGCGCAGCAGTCGGCCGGCGCCAGCGCCAGGTCGACCTTGCCGGCCTCGATCTTGGCCACGTCGAGCAGGTCGTTGATGAGCGCCAGCAGGTGGCGCGCGCTCGTCTGCACGGTGCGAAGCTGCTTGTACTGGTCGGGGGTGAGCGGCCCCGGCAGCCCCATCAGCAGCGTGCCGGTGAAGCCAATGATGGCGTTGAGCGGCGTGCGCAGCTCGTGGCTCATGCTCGCGAGGAATCGGTCCTTGGCCTGGTTGGCATTCGCCAGCTCGACGTTCTTTTCCTGCAGCGCGCGCTCGAAGCGCTTGCGCTCGCTGATGTCGCGGATGGCGCTCATCACGAAGGCGTTTTCCTCGGTGCGCAGCGGCGAGAGGCTGATCTCGATGGGGAACTCGGTGCCGTCCTTGCGCACGCCCGACAGGTCGAGGCCCGAGCCCATGGCGCGCTTGCGCGGCTGCAGGAAATAGCTGGAGCGGTGTCCCACATGGGCCCGCCGGTAGCGCTCGGGCAGCAGGATGTCGACCGGCTTGCCGCGCAACTCGCCCGGCTCATAGCCGAAGAGGCTCTCGGCCTGGCTGTTGGCGATGACGATGTGGCCGGTGGGGTTGGCCATCACGATGCCGTCGGGCGTCGACTCCAGCAGGTCGCGGAAGCGCGCCTCCATCAGCTTGGCGTCGCGCTGCACCTTGATGTCGGTGACGTCTTTTTCAGAGACGAGGATCAGCCCGCCGCCCGTGCTCGACAGCAGCTTGGCGGTGAAGTCGACGCAGAGCATGGTGCCGTCCTTGCGGCGGCGCACCGACTCGTAGGTGGTGCTGCGCTGGCCCACCGCGTCGGCCAGCGCCTTGAGCTGTTCGGCCGCGCGGTCCTGCGGCAC
>DASWSY010000212.1:0-2383 GCA_036402415.1 Rhizobacter sp.
GGCCAGCCCCTCCGCCAGACCCACCCGCCCCGATGGCCTTGCCCGCCGCCGCACCCGAGCGCCAGCTCAAGCACACACGCTGCATCGACGTGCAGGTGTATGCCCGCGGCAATGGCCTGTGGGAAGTCGACGCGGTGATCACGGACGTCAAGACGCGCGACACCGAATTCCGCCGCGCCGGCGAACCCATCCACGACATGCTGCTTCGCCTCGTGGTCGACGAGCAGTTCAACGTGCTCGAAGCCGGCTCCGAGACCCGTGGCATGCCCTACCCCGGCGCCTGCGACCAGCATGGCGATGCCTACGCGAGCCTGGCGGGCCTGAACCTGATGCGCGGCTTCCGCTACGCCGTGCACGAGCGGCTGGGAGGCGTCGCCGGCTGCACCCACCTGACCGAACTGACGCAGGTGCTGCCCACCGCGGTCGTCCAGGCCTTCGCCGGCGACGTGATCGACACCCGGGGCGGCGACGCTGCCGACGCCCGGCAACCCTTCCAGCTCGACCGCTGCCACGCGCTGCGCACTGACGGCGCGACCGTCAAGCTGCACTACCCGCGCTGGTACCGGCCCGGCCAGCCCGAAGTTCCTCCCCCCGCTGTCCAGCGTTCCCTGCAATCCGAGAAGAGAGTCCGCGATGAAAATCCATGAGTACCAAGGCAAGGAAATCTTGCGCCAGGCCGGTGTCCCGGTTCCCCGCGGCTACCCCGCGTTCAGCGTGCAGGAAGCCTTCGAAGCCGCGCAGAAGCTGGGCGGCCCGGTGTGGGTGGTGAAGGCTCAGATCCACGCCGGTGGGCGTGGCAAGGGTGGTGGCGTGAAGCTCGCCCGCTCGCTCGATGACGTGAAGACGCTGTCGGGCCAGATCCTCGGCATGCAGCTCAAGACGCACCAGACCGGGCCCGAAGGCCAGAAGGTGCGCCGCCTGCTGATCGAAGAAGGCGCCGACATCAAGAAGGAGTACTACGTCGCCGCGGTCACCGACCGCGCCACGCAGAAGGTCGCGATGATGGCCAGCTCCGAAGGCGGCATGGACATCGAAGAGGTGGCCCACAACACGCCCGAGAAGATCATCAAGGTCTTCATCGACCCGCTGGTGGGCATGACCGACGCGCAGGGCGCCGAGCTGGCCAAGGGCATCGGCGTGCCCGAGGCCTCGCAGGCGCAGGCCATCGATGTCTTCAAGAAGCTCTACAAGGTCTACATGGACACCGACTCGTCGCTGGCCGAGATCAACCCGCTGATTCTTGAAGGCAACGGCAACATCAAGGCGCTGGACGCAAAGTTCAACTTCGACAGCAACGCCCTCTTCCGTCACCCCGAGATCGTGGCCTACCGCGACCTCGACGAAGAAGACCCAGCCGAAATCGAAGCCAGCAAGTTCGACCTCGCCTACATCCAGCTCGACGGCAACATCGGCTGTCTGGTGAACGGTGCCGGCCTCGCGATGGCGACCATGGACACCATCAAGCTCTTCGGCGGCGAGCCGGCCAACTTCCTCGACGTGGGCGGTGGCGCCACCGCCGAGAAGGTGACCGAAGCCTTCAAGATCATGCTGAAGAGCCCCAAGGTGAAGGCGATCCTCGTCAACATCTTCGGCGGCATCATGCGCTGCGACACCATCGCCGAAGGCGTGATCGCCGCGTGCAAGGCAGTCAACCTGCAGGTGCCCCTGGTCGTGCGCATGAAGGGCACGAACGAGGAGCTGGGCAAGAAGATGCTCGCCGAGTCCGGCCTGCCCATCATCAGCGCCGACTCGATGGCCGAGGCCGCGCAAAAAGTGATGGCCGCCCTGAAGTAATCGCCAAGGACACGAACATGAGCATCCTGATCAACAAAGACACCAAGGTCATCACCCAGGGCATCACCGGCAAGACGGGCCAGTTCCACACGCTCGGCTGCCAGGCCTATGCCAACGGCAAGAACGCGTTCGTCGCCGGCGTGAACCCGAAGAAGGCCGGCGAGAAGTTCTCCGACATTCCCATTTACGCCTCCGTCAAGGAAGCCAAGGCGCAGACCGGCGCCAGCGTCTCGGTGATCTACGTGCCGCCCGCCGGCGCTGCGGCCGCGATCTGGGAAGCGGTGGAGGCCGATCTGGATCTGGCCATCTGCATCACCGAAGGCATTCCCATCCGCGACATGCTGGAGGTGCGCAACAAGATGAAGGTCAAGGAAGCCCAGGGTGGCAAGAAGACGCTGCTGCTCGGCCCCAACTGCCCCGGCCTCATCACGCCCGAAGAAATCAAGATCGGCATCATGCCGGGCCACATCCACAAGAAGGGCCGCGTCGGCGTGGTCAGCCGCTCCGGCACGCTGACCTATGAAGCCGTGGCGCAGCTCACCGACCTGGGCATCGGCCAGTCGAGCGCGGTCGGCATCGGCGGTGACCC
>DASWSY010000213.1:0-9703 GCA_036402415.1 Rhizobacter sp.
GCAGCTCGAGCACCTCGACGTGCACACGAGCTGCGGCCTCACGTATGCGATGTTCAACGAGCCCGCCATCGCGGCGCTCGGCGAGGCCAAGCCCAACACCCAGGTCTCCCGCGAACTGCCCGCTCGCATGGGCTTCACAGAGCCGTGCTTTCGCGAGAGCGACGAGTCCATCGCCCGCCACGCGTTGAACGGGGTGGACTTCGAGACGCTGCGCGCCGTCGGCTGGGTCAAGCTGCCGATCGCCGAGGCGCCGTTTGCGAACGGCGGGTTTCCCACGCCCACCGGCAAATGCATGATCGACGCGCCGGGCCTGGGTGTGCCCGAGCACGTGCCGAATTACGAATCCGTGCGCTCGTCGCCGCAGCTCGCGCGTGACTATCCGCTCGCGATGATCTCGCCGCCGGCGCGCAACTTCCTCAACTCCACCTTCGTCAACGTGAAGAGCCTGCGCGACATCGAGGCCGAGCCGCTGGTCGAGATGCACGCCGACGATGCGGCCTCGCGCGGCCTGCGGGGCGGCGAGATGGTGCGGGTGTTCAACCAGCGCGGCGAGTACCGCTGCCGCCTGCAGGTGAGCCCGCGTGCGCGGCCCGGGGTCGTCAACGGCCTGGGCGTGTGGTGGCGCAAGCTCGGCCCCAACGGCACCAACGTCAACGAAGTCACGCACCAGCAGCTCACCGACCTCGGCCGCGCGCCGGCGTTCTACGACTGCCTGGTCGACGTGCGGGCGGTTTGAAGCGCCGCTGGCTGCTGATGGGCGTGGCGAGTGTCCTCGGCATCGCGGCCCTGGCCGCGGGCACGGTGTGCCTCACCGCAGGCTGCAGCACCCTGGGCTATTACGCGCAGGCGGCCGGTGGGCACTTCTCGCTGCTCCACAAGGCCAAGCCCGTGCCCGAATGGCTGGCCGATGACACGACGGCCGAGCCCCTGAAGGAGCGCCTGCGCCTGAGTCAGCGCATGCGCGACTTCGCGGTCAGCGAGCTCAAGCTGCCCGACAACGCGAGCTACCGGCGTTATGCCGACCTCGGCCGCAACGCCGCCGTCTACAACGTGGTGGCCGCGCCCGAGCTGGGCCTCACGCTCAAGACCTGGTGCTTCCCGGTCGTCGGCTGCGTGGGCTACCGCGGCTACTACGACCGGGCCGGCGCCGAGGCGCTGGCTGCCGAGCTGCGTGTCGACGGCTTCGAGGCGGTGGTGCAGGCCATCCCTGCGTACTCGACCCTGGGCAAGCTGCCCGGCGACTACTTCAGCGACCCGCTGCTCAACACCTTCCTGCGCTGGCAGGAGGGAGACCTCGCGCGGCTCATCTTCCACGAGCTCGCGCACCAGGTGGTCTACGCCAAGGGCGACACGATGTTCAACGAGTCCTTCGCCACGGCCGTCGAGCGCATCGGTGGCGAACGCTGGATGCAACAGCACGCGTCCCCGGCCGCGCGCGACGAGCTGGCGCGCGCCGACCAGCGGCGCATCGACTTCCGACGGCTGGCCATGCAGGCACGCGCCGACCTGGAGGCGATCTACCGCGACGACACCTTGAACCTGGAGGCCAAGCGTGCCGCCAAGGCCGAGCGCTTTGCCCGGCTGCGCGCCGAGCACGCCGCGCTCAAGGCCGGGCCCTGGCAGGGCTTCACCGGTTACGACAACTGGTTCGCCAACGCCAACAACGCCTCGCTCGGCGTGATGGCGGCTTACAACGAGCTCGTGCCGCAGTTCGAGCGCCTCTACGAACGCGAGGGGCGCGACTTCGAGCGCTTCTACGCGGAGGTCAGGCGTTTGGCCGCATTGCCGATGGCCGAGCGCCGCGCGACACTCGCCCGCTAAGGAGATCCGACTTCATGCCCGACATCAAGATCCACCGCGAGCACACGCTCGGCCTCGCCAAGGCACGCAAGGTGGCCCTCAAATGGGCCGAAGACGCCGAGAAGAAGTTCGAGATGGAGTGCACCATCTACGAAGGCGAGGACACCGACACGGTGGAGTTCAAGCGCAGCGGCGTCACCGGCCAGTTGCTCGTGGCCGCCGACCACTTCGAGCTGAACGCGAAGCTCGGCTTCCTGCTCGGCGCGTTCGCCAAGACCATCGAAAGCGAGATCGAGAAGAACCTCGACGCGCTGCTGGCCGGCAAGGGCTCCCGCCGGAAATAGGAAAGGGCCCGGCGGGCGGCCTCGAGGCCCGCGGCACAGGACTTGCGTACGGCGCGGCGATGCCGACACGCGCCACGGTGGCGCGCGGCACTTTCCTGGAGACAGCCGCCATGACGCCCTTTGTCCAACGCCTCATTGCCCTCGGCCTCACGGCGGCGGGCGCCCTGTTCGCCCCCACCGCCTCGGCCCAGAATGCCCTCGACGAGGTGCTGAAGGCGAAGAAGATCGTCATCGCCGTGCCCACCGACTTCCCGCCCTACGGCTTCGTCGGCATCGACCTCAAGCCTCAGGGCCTGGACGTCGACATGGCCAACCTCATCGGCGCCAAGCTCGGGGTGGCCGTCGAGCTGGCGCCGGTCACGAGCGCCAACCGCATCCCCTACCTGCAGACCAGGAAGGCGCATCTCGTGATCTCCACGCTTGGCAAGAACCCCGAGCGCGAGAAAGTGATCGACTTCAGCTCGGCCTACTCGCCGTTCTTCCAGGCGGTGTTTGCCGCCAAGTCGCTGACGGTCAAGGGCTTCGGCGACCTCGCCGGCAAGTCCATCGGCGTCACCCGCGGCGCCATCGAAGACCAGGAGCTCACCAAGCTCGCGCCGGCCGGCACCGACATCAAGCGCTTCGAGGACAACAACGCGACGGTGTCCGCCTTCGTGTCCGGCCAGACGCAGCTCATCGCCACCGGCGCGTCGGTCGCGGGCAACATGATGACCCGGAACCCCAAGCTGGGTGCCGAGTTCAAGCTGCTGCTCAAGGACAGCCCCAACTTCATCGGCGTGGCCAAGGGCGAGGACGCCCTGCGCACGCGGGTCAACACCATCATTGCCGAGGCCAAGAAGAGCGGCGAGCTCGACAAGATGGCCGTGAAGTGGCTCGGCCGGCCCGCAGGCGACCTGCCGCAGTGAGCCGGGCGCGGGCCGCATGCGCGTCACGCTCGATTTCCTCGCCGTCCTCGCCGACTGGCCGCTGCTGCTGAAGGGCGTCGCCTGGACGGTGGCGCTCACCGCGGTGTCGGCCGTGATCGGCGTCGTGCTCGGGGTGGCCTGCGCCTGGGCGCGCAGCCATGGTGCGCCGTGGCTGCGGCTGCTGGTCGGGGCCTACGTGGAGCTGATCCGCAACACGCCCTTCATCGTGCAGCTCTTCTTCGTGTTCTTCGGGCTGCCGGCGGCCGGCATCCGGCTCTCGCCCGAGCTGGCTTCGGTGATCGCGATGGTGGTGAACCTCGGGGCCTATGCCGCCGAGATCATCCGGGCCGGCATCGACGTCACGCCACGCGGCCAGATCGAGGCGGCGCTGAGCCTGGCCCTCAACCGACGTCAGGTCTTCCTGAAGGTGGTGTTGCCGCCGGCCTTGCGCAAGGTGTGGCCGGCGCTCGTGAGCCAGATCATCATCGTGATGCTGGGCTCGGCCGTGTGCGGCCAGATCTCCACGCCGGAGCTGAGCTACGCGGCCAACCTGATCCAGAGCCGCAACTTCCGCGCGTTCGAGGCCTTCATCGTGGCGACCTCGCTGTACCTGCTGCTGTCGCTCGCCCTGCGGCGGGTGCTGAACTGGCTCGGCCCTCGCTTTCTCTTCGGCGGGCGCTGAGGCAACACGATGGTCGAGTTCAGCCTCTGGGACATCCTGCGCAACCTGCTGCTCGCCGCGCGCTGGACGGTGGTGCTGTCGCTGATCGCGTTCGTCGGCGGCGGGCTGGTGGGCCTCCTGCTGCTGCTCGCGCGCCTGCGCGGCGCCGGTGCGGCCGCGCGCGTGGTCGGCGCCTACGTGGCCCTCTTCCAGGGCACGCCGCTGCTGATGCAGCTCTTCCTGGCCTACTTCGGCATGGCGCTCTTCGGCGTGGAAACCTCGGCGTGGTTCGCGGCGGCGCTCGCGCTCACGCTCTACACCAGCGCCTACCTCGCCGAGATCTGGCGGGGCTGCGTGGCGTCGATCCCGCGGGGTCAGTGGGAGGCGGCGCAAAGCCTGGCGATGAGCCTGGGCGAACAACTGCGCCACGTCGTGCTCCCGCAGGCCACGCGTATCGCGATCGCGCCGACGGTGGGCTTCCTGGTGCAGGTCATCAAGGGCACGGCGCTCGCCTCGGTGATCGGCTTCGTCGAGCTCACCAAGGCCGGCACCATGATCACCAACGCCACCTTCCAACCCTTCGTCGTCTACAGCTTCGTGGCGCTGCTGTACTTCGTGCTGTGCTTTCCGATCAGCCTGTACGCCAAGCACCTCGAGAGGAAACTGGCATGAAGCCCATCGTCCAGATCACCGCCTTGCGCAAGTCCTTCGGTGCCAACGAGGTCCTCAAGGGGATCGACCTGCAGGTCGCCGCCGGCGAGGTGATCGCCATCATCGGCAAGAGCGGCTCGGGCAAGAGCACGCTGCTTCGCTGCATCAACGGCCTGGAGCAGTTCCAGGATGGCGCGCTCGCCGTCGACGGCAAGCCGCTCATCTACGAGAGTGCGATGGCGATGCGCGAGCTGCGCCAGCGGGTGGGCATGATCTTCCAGGGCTTCAACCTCTTCCCGCACCTGTCGGTTGGCCGCAACATCATGCTGGCGCCCACGCTGGTCAAGAAGAAGGACCAGGCCGGCGCCGCCGAGCAGGCGCGAGCGTTGCTCGGCCGGGTGGGCCTGGCCGACAAGTTCGACGCGATGCCCGATCAGCTCTCGGGCGGCCAGCAGCAGCGCGTGGCGATCGCACGCGCCCTGGCCATGGAGCCGGCGGTGCTGCTGTGCGACGAGATCACGAGCGCCCTCGACCCCGAGCTCGTCGGCGAGGTGCTGCGCGTGGTGGAGAGCCTGGCCGAGGAGGGCATGACGCTCCTGATGGTCACGCACGAGATGAACTTCGCGCGCAAGGTGAGCGACCGCGTGATCTTCATGCACCAGGGACGTGTGCATGAAATGGGGCCGCCGGCCGAGGTCTTCGGCAGCCCCCAGACGCCTGAACTCAGGCAGTTCCTGTCGTCACTGGACGACTGAGACCGTCGTCACTTCAGCGATTCGATGAGGTCGATGTAGGCCTGCATCGCCTCTTCCTTGGACTTGCCCTTCATCGTTGCCCAGGCGTCGTACTTGGCGCGCTCCACCATCTCGGTGAAGCCGGGGCGCTTGCCTTCCACGTCGCCCACGCTGCCCTGCTTGTACAGCGCGTAGAGCTGCAGCAGCGTCATGTTGTCGGGGCGCTCGGGCAGGTTCTTCGACTCCTCGCGGGCTTTCTCGAAGCGGGCTTGCAGATCGGACATGGCGGTCTCCTGTAGGGGTTCGGTATTAGCGGGCATTGACGGGGCGGATGTTACCCAGCATCGTGCGCCGCATCACTAGAAGAAGGGCTCCAAACATGGCTGCAGCAGCAAGCGCCGAACGCATGTCCCGGGTCGACACCGCGTGGCTGCGCATGGACAACGACGTCAACCTGATGATGATCGTCGGCGTGTGGCGCATCGAGCCGGGCATCCGTCACGCGGCATTCACCGAGCGGGTGCAGGAGCGGCTGCTGAAGTACCACCGCTTCCGCCAGAAGGTGGTGGAAGACGCGATGGGCGCGCTCTGGGTCGACGACCACGCGCTCGACATCGCACACCACGTGCGGCTGGAAAAGCTCAATCGCAAAGCTGGCCAGAACGAGCACGAGGCCCTGGAAGACCGTGTGGGCGAACTCTGCATGAGCCCGCTCGACCGCACCCGCCCGCTGTGGCAACTGCACTTCATCGAGCACTACGACGGCGGCAGCGCCCTGATCGCGCGCATCCACCACTGCATCGCCGACGGCATCGCGCTCATCTCGGTGCTGCTGTCGATCACCGATGGCGGCCGCGAGCCGCCGCCGCGCAGGAAGCGCGCGAAGGAAGAGGGCGCCGAATTCGACTGGTTCGCCGAGGCCATCATGCGCCCGCTCACCGACGTGACCGTCAAGGCGATCGGCCTCACCGGCAGCGGCATGGCGAAGTCGGTCGAGATGCTGGCCAATCCGCAGCAGCCGCTGCAAGGCACGGTGGAGCTGGCGCGCATGGGGGCGCAAGTCGTGTCGGATGCGGCCTCGATGCTGCTGATGCCCGACGACTCGCCCACGGCGCTCAAGGGCAAGCCCATCGGCACCAAGCGCGTGGCCTGGGGCGAGCCGATTCCGCTCGACGTGGTGAAGGCAATCGGCAAGGGCCTGGGCTGCTCGGTCAACGACGTGCTGCTCGCCTGCGTGGCCGGTGCCATTGGCGGCTGGCTGCGCGAGCAGGGTGAAGACACCACCGGCAAGGAGATCCGCGCGATGGTGCCGGTGAACCTGCGCCCGATGGAAAAAGCCTACAAGCTCGGCAACCAGTTCGGCCTCGTGCCGCTGGTGCTGCCCATCGGCATCGTCAACCCGGTCGAGCGGGTGTACGCGGTGCACACGCGCATGCAGGAGCTCAAGGGGAGCTACCAGCCGCTGCTGGCATTCGCGGTGCTGGCGGTGGCGGGGCTTCTCATCAAGCCCATGCAGGACGCGCTGCTCAACCTCTTCGCCAAGAAGGCGACGGCGGTGATGACCAACGTGCCGGGGCCTGGGACGCCGCTGAAGATCTGCGGGTCGACGCTCTCGCAGGTGATGTTCTGGGTGCCGCAGTCTGGAGAGATCGGGGTGGGGGTGTCGATCCTTTCTTACGGCGGTGGGGTGCAGTTCGGCTTGATCACGGATGCGAAGCTGTGCCCGGAGCCGAAAAAGATCATCGAGCGGTTTGAGCCGGAGTTTCAGCGGCTGCTGCTGGTGACCTTGATGTTGCCTTGGGAGTGAGCTTCGGCTTGCTGTCGCTTTCGTCGGTGCCAAGGGGATGGGGCGGGCGAATTCCTCCATGTCCCCCCGCAGTTGATCGCTCCCGCGGTCAACTGCTCCTCCTGATACTTGCGGAATTCGCCCACCCCAAGCCCTTCTTGCCGCTAAAGCCTAGGCAGGCGAATACGGCCCCGCCAACCCCACGTAGGTCTTGGACAGGGGCGCGGCGTAGTCCCCACGCTTGCTCGTCCCAAGCCCGAGCGACACCAGCCCCTCGGCCAGCTTCACCGCCGTCGCCACCCCGTCGATGACGGGCACCCCCAGCTCGCCTTGCAAGCGCCGGCACAGATCGGCCATGCCCGCACACCCGAGCACGATCGCACCGGAGCGGTCGCGCAGCAGGGCCTCGCGTGAACACGCGAGGATGCGCGCATAGGCATCGCTCGCCGGGTCGTCGAGTTCCAGCACCGCGATGTCGGTGCCGTGAATGCCGCGGCAGCGGCGCTCGAAGCCGTATTGCAGGACGAGGTGCTCCGCGATCACCACGGTGCGCGTGAGCGTGGTCACCACCGAGAAGCCGGTGGCGAGCAACGAGGCCGCATGGAACGCGGCTTCGGCGATGCCGATCACCGGCCCCCGCGCCAGTTCGCGCGCCGCGTGCAGGCCGGGGTCGCCGAAGCAGGCGATGACGTGGGCGTCAACGCCGGCGGCTTCGCCGGCACGCACCTGCTCGGCCACGCCGGCGGCGGCCCACACGTCGTCGTGATGGCCTTCGATGGAGGGGGCGCCGAAGCTCGGCTGCACGGCGTCGATCTGCGTGCCAGGGGCGGCGACGGCACGTGCCGCCTCGCCGATATTGGCCGTCATCGCAGCGGTGGTGTTGGGGTTGATGACACGGATCTTCATGGGGGCTCCTGCGGGGCTTCGCACCAGTTTGTATACAAAGTGCGAGCCGACTTGGCGCTTTGAGCAAGAGTCGCGCCTGTATTGCGCAGGCTGATGCCCTAAAGAAGTGCGGTTTTGAGGCAAAAGATGTGGCACACGCATTGCATACACGCTGCCGCATGAAACCCGTGCTCGACTCGTCCCTGGTGCTGACCTCGCTCGTCAAACGCTATGGCAACACCGTGGCGGTCGACGGCATCAACCTCACCATCCCTTCGGGCAGCTACTGCTGCCTGCTCGGCCCCTCGGGCTGCGGCAAGACCTCCACGCTGCGCATGATCGCGGGGCACGAGCTGGCGAGCGATGGGCAGATCCTGCTCGGCGGCAAGTACATCACCTACAGCGCCGCGGCCGACCGTGGCACGGCGATGATGTTCCAGAGCTACGCGCTCTTTCCCCACCTGAGCGTGCTCGACAACGTGGCCTTCAGCTGGAAGATGCGCGGCAAGCCCTTGCCTGAGCGCCACGCGCGGGCCAAGGAGCTGCTGGCGCTCGTCTCGATGACGCCCTACCTCGCGCGCCTGCCGAGCGAACTCTCCGGCGGCCAGCAGCAGCGGGTGGCGCTCGCCCGTGCGCTGATGACCGAGCCGCGCGTGCTGCTGCTCGACGAGCCGCTCTCGGCGCTCGACCCCTTCCTGCGCGTGCAGATGCGCGCCGAGCTGAAGCGCTGGCAGCAGGAGCTGGGTTTCACCTTCGTGCACGTCACCCATTCACAGGAAGAGGCCATGGCGCTCGCCGACCAGGTGGTGGTGATGAACCACGGCCGCATCGAGCAGACCGGCTCGCCGCGCGAGGTGTTCAACGCGCCGCGCTCCGAGTTCGTCGCGCGCTTCATGGGCGCGCACAACGTGATCGCCTCGAACGATGGCCCGATTGCCGTGCGCGCCGACCGCATGCAGCTCGCGCGCAGCGCCAATGGCGTGACCCGCCCCGCCGCGGTGAAGGCCATCGAGTACCAGGGCATCTACGTGCAGCTCAGCCTGGTGCCGCAAGGCGCCGCTGGCGAGAAGGCCGATGCGCAATGGACGGCGACCCTGCCCGATGCCGATTTCGACGCCGCGCCCTGGCAGCCGGGCGACACGGCGCACGTCTCGTGGCTGCCGAATGCCGCCCATGCGCTGCAACCCAGCGCCTGAGTCTTTCTTCTCCCCTCACATCCCGACCAAGGAGCCTTGACCATGTCCGAACCCCACGACAAGACCGCCCAGCCCGACGCCACCCGCCGCACCCTGATCAAGGGTGCCGTGGCGGCGGGCGGCGCGATGGGCTTCCCCTTCGTGCACGCCCAGGAAAAGATCACCCTGCGCTACCTGGGCACCGCAGTGAACCAGGACAAGGCCATCGCCGAGAAGTTCGAGAAAGACACCGGCATCAAGATCCAGTACATCCCGGTCACCACCGACGACGTGACCAAGCGCGCGGTGACCGCGCCCAACAGCTTTGACCTGATCGACACCGAGTACTTCTCGCTCAAGAAGATCCTGCCCACCGGCAACCTGCTCGGCATCGACACCAGGCGCATCAAGAACGCCGACAAGATCACCACGCTCTTCACCAAGGGCGAGGTCGCCGGCAAGAAGGTGGGCGACCAGGGCACCGCGCCCAAGAAGGTGATGTACGTGGAAAAGCCCGATGCGAAGACCTTCGCGTCGTCGCCCACGCAGTTCATGACGCTGATCCCCACCGTCTACAACGCCGACACGCTGGGCATCCGGCCCGACCTGATCAAACGCCCGATCGAGTCGTGGAAGGAGCTGCTCAACCCCGAGTTCAAGGGCAAGGCGGCCATCCTCAACATCCCCTCGATCGGCATCATGGACGCGGCGATGGTGGTCGAGGCCTCGGGCATCTACAAGTACCCCGACAAGGGCAACATG
>DASWSY010000214.1:0-9194 GCA_036402415.1 Rhizobacter sp.
CCCCCAGTCGCTTCGCTCCTGCCCCCGAGGGGCGCCACCCATCGGGCCGGGGGACCCGTCCCTGGGGCGTGGCTGGATCGGTCGCTGCGCTTCGCTCGCTCCCCTCTTAGCCGTCATTCTTGCGAAAGCGGGGATCCACCGGGGGGCCTGCATTCCCACGTTCGCCGAAGTCACGCCGCCCTGGCTACCATGCGTTTCCGATCCCGCAGGAGCGCAGCATGAAATGGCAAGGCAATCGCGAGAGCGACAACGTCGAGGATGCGCGCTCAGGCCGCGGCGGCGGCGGCTTCTCGTTCGGCGGCGGTCGCAGCATCGGCCTGGGCAGCGTGGTGATCGCACTCGTCGCCGGCTGGATCTTCGGCATCAACCCGCTCACCATCCTCGGCCTCATGAGCGGGGGCGGCACGGCGCCGCAGGTGCAGCAGGCGCCAGCCGGCAAGCCGCCGGCCGACGACCCGATGGCGCGCTTCGTCTCGGTCGTGCTGGCCGACACCGAAGACGTCTGGCGCGAGCAGTTCAAGCAGATGGGCGCGACCTACCGCGACCCGAAGCTGCGCCTCTTCCGCGGCAGCGAGCCCACCGCCTGCGGCATGGGCCAGTCGGCGATGGGGCCGTTCTACTGCCCGGCCGACCAGAAGGTCTACATCGACCTCGACTTCTACGAAACCATGCGCACCCGCCTGGGCGCGCCGGGCGACTTCGCGCAGGCCTACGTGATCGCGCACGAGGTCGGCCACCATGTGCAGAACCTGCTCGGCATCAGCGGCAAGGTCGACAGCATGCGCGGCCGCATCCCCGAGGCGCAGCAGAACGCACTGTCGGTGCGCCTGGAGCTGCAGGCCGACTGCTTCGCCGGCGTGTGGGCGCACCACGCGAACAACGCGCGCCAGATCCTGGAGCAGGGCGACGTGGAAGAGGCGCTCAACGCCGCCTCGCAGATCGGCGACGACGCGCTGCAGCGCAAGTCGCGCGGCACGGTGCAGCCCGAGAGCTTCACGCACGGCACCAGCGCGCAGCGCGTCGCCTGGTTCAAGAAGGGCCTGCAGACCGGCAGCGTGAGCCAGTGCAACACCTTCGAGGCGCGGCAGATCTGAGGCCGCTCAGCCGCCCACCCAGCGCTCCTCCGACGCCTTCAGGTGCGAGCGCATCGCCGCCTGCGCGGTGAGCGGGTCGCGCGCTTCGAGTGCGCGGTAGATGGCCTCGTGCTCCTTGAGCGCGGTATTCCAGGTGCGGGTGTTCTCGAAGCGCACGCTCAGGTGCGACGAGATCGGGCTGTGGCGCTCGTCGAAGAGCTCCGACACCAGGCGCACCATCACCGAGTTGCCGCTCATCTCGGCCAGCGTGATGTGGAACTGCCGGTCGTGGCCGAGCGGTGACAAACCCTGCGCGATCTGCGCGCGCATGCCTTCGATGCTTTCACGCAGGCGCGACAAGGCGTCGGTGCTGACGTGGGCGCAGGCCAGCACCGCCACGTCGCCTTCCACCGCCGCGCGGGCCTGCATCAGCTCGCTGGGGCTTTCGCCCATGGCCTCGGTGGTCTTGGCGGGCCGCTCCGGCGGGGTGCACACGTAGACGCCCGAGCCGCTGCGGATCTCGACGCTTTGCTCGATGTCGAGCGCGATCAGCGCCTCGCGCAAAGAGGGGCGCGAGACGCCGAGCTGCTGCGCCAGGTCGCGCTCCGGCGGCAGCTTGCTGCCGGGCTTGAAGACGCCACGCTGGATCAGGTCGCGGATCTGGTCGGCGATCTGCTGATAGAGGCGGCGGGTCTCGACAGGACGGAGCTGGGACGCGGCGGCGTTGGCGAGCACGGGTGTGGGCACGGTGGGGCCTTGGAAAGTGGCCTGACCATGATAGCCGACGTCCGTCCCGGTCGGCCGGCTCGTCTGCAAAGTCTCCGGCTCCTGCCTTACCTATGGAAAACACCTAAATGCAGCGCTTTCTCCTCGGAGAAACGAGGTCGGGGAGGCACCTTTTGGTCAGGCCAAATCCGTCAGATTGGCAAAGTGGCTTTACCAAAACGCGGCCGCTGACTAGCATGCGCTCCCGGAGATCGCCAAGGAGTTCCGTTTGTCCGTCCAGTTCATCCACGACCGCACGTTCGGCCCCCTCGACGGGGGGCGGGCCGATGCGTCTGCGCCCGCCGCTGCGGTGGACCGTGCGCAGCCGCTGCTGCAACTGGAAGGCATCTGCAAGCGATTCTTCAACGTGGTGGCGCTGGCCGGCGTGAGCCTGTCGCTCGACCGCGGCGAGGTGCACGCGGTGTGCGGCGAAAACGGCGCCGGCAAGTCGACGCTGATGAAGATCATCAGCGGCCAGTTCGCACCCGACGAAGGCACGCTCTTCTACAAGGGCCAGGCGCGGCACTTCCGCTCCACGCAGGACGCCCAGGCGGTCGGCATCGCGATGATCCACCAGGAGCTGAACCTGGTGCCCCACCTCTCGGTGGCCGAGAACATCTACCTCGCCCGCGAGCCGCGCCGCGGCTGGTTCATCGACCGCGCGCGGCTGCACGCCGACGCGGCGCGCTGCCTCGAGCGCCTGGGCGTCGACATCCCGCCCCAGGCCATCGTGCGCACGCTGTCGGTGGCGCAGCGGCAGATGGTCGAGATCGCCAAGGCGCTCTCGCTCGACGCCGAGCTCCTCATCATGGACGAGCCGACCTCGTCGCTCACCGAGTCCGAGACGCGCCAGCTCTTCAAGGTGATCCACGAACTGCGCCGCGGCGGGGTGGGCATCCTCTACATCTCGCACCGGCTCGACGAGATGCACGAGATCGTCGACCGCGTCACGGTGCTGCGCGACGGCCGCTACATCGCGACCCACGACTTTGCCGACACCACCGTCGACGCGATCGTCGAGCGCATGGTCGGCCGGCCGCTCGACGACAAGTTCCCACCCGCCACGCGCGTGCCCACCGACGAGGTACTGCTCGCGGTGTCGGGCCTCACGCGCCACGGCGCCTTCCGCGACATCGGCTTCGAGCTGCGCCGCGGCGAGATCCTCGGCTTCGCCGGGCTCATGGGTGCCGGCCGCACGGAGGTGGCACGCGCCGTCTTCGGGGCCGACCCGCTCGATGCCGGGCAGGTGCTCCTGCAGGGCGAGGCCGTCTCGATCCGCGCGCCCATCGACGCCATCGCGCACGGCATCGCCTACCTGTCCGAAGACCGCAAGGCCCACGGCCTGGCGCTCGACATGACCGTGGCGCAGAACGTGACGCTCGCGCGCACCGAGGCGGTGGCGAGCCGGTTCGGATTCATCCGCTTCGCCGAAGAGGCGGCGGTCGCGCGGCGCTACGTCGACACGCTGGCGATCCGCACGCCGTCGGTGCACCAGAAGGTGCGCAAGCTCTCGGGCGGCAACCAGCAGAAGGTGGTGCTCGGCAAGTGGCTCTTCCGCGATTCGCGGGTGCTCTTCTTCGACGAGCCCACGCGCGGCATCGACGTGGGCGCCAAGTACGCGATCTACCAGTTGCTCGACGAGCTCGCCGCCGAAGGCATCGGCGTGGTGCTGATCAGCTCGGAGCTGCCGGAGATCCTGGGCATGACCGACCGCGTGGCGGTGTTCCACGAAGGGCGCATCACCGACATCGTCGACACGCGCCGCACCACGCAAGAAGCCCTGATGCACCTGGCCTCGGGGCGCACGCACCCGGTCCGCACCGTTTCCTGAACGACCCCTTTCGCATGAACGACCGACAGCAAGACCTCGTCCAGAAGTTCGCAGCGCTCGGCAGCCTGCTGGCGCTCACGCTCGTGTTCTCGATGATCAGCGACGCCTTCTTCACCATGGGCAACGGGCTCACCGTGGCGCTGCAGGTGACCTCGATCGCCTACCTCGGCATCGGCGCGACCTGCGTGATCATCACCGGCGGCATCGACCTCTCGGTGGGCTCCATCCTCGCGCTCTCGGGCGTGGTGGCCGCGCTGCTGGTGAAAGCCGGCTGGCCGGTGCCGGTGGGCATGCTGGCCGGGCTCGTGATCGGCGCCGCCTGCGGCCTGGTGAACGGGCTGTGCGTCACCGTGCTGAAGCTTCCGCCCTTCATCGCCACGCTGGGCATGATGCTCGTGGCACGCGGCATCGCGCTGCAGATCACCGAGGCACGCGCCATCGGCGGCCTCGGCGAGAGCTTCGCCGCGCTCGGCAACGGCAGCCTCTGGCGCATCGTCAACGTGGGCGACGACGGCTTCCCCGACGTGGTCTTCCCCGGCATTCCCTACCCGGTGCTGCTGATGATCGTGCTCGCGATCGCGGTCGCGGTGATGCTCAACCGCAGCACGCTCGGGCGCCATCTGTACGCGGTGGGCTCCAACAGCGAGGCCGCGCGCCTGTCGGGCGTGAACGTGGCGCGCGTGACGGTGTTCGCCTACGTGCTGTCGGGCCTGCTCGCCGGCCTGACCGGCTGCGTGCTGATGTCGCGCCTGGTCACCGCACAGCCGAGCGAGGGGCTGATGTACGAGCTCGACGCGATCGCCGCGGCCGTGATCGGCGGCACCTCGCTCAGCGGCGGCGTGGGCACGATCAGCGGCACGCTGATCGGCGCCTTCGTGATCGGCATCCTGCGCAACGGCTTGAACATGGGCGGCGTCTCCGCCTTCGTGCAGCAAATCATCATCGGCCTGGTCATCCTGCTCACGGTGTGGATCGACCAGATGCGCCATCGACGATGAAACCCCCACCGGGCGGTACAGCCCGGCATTCCACACAGAGTCAAACGTTCATTGACGCAGAAGGAGACAACATGAGACACGTGATGAAGCATCTGGCAGGCGCGGCGATGGCCGCCGTCCTGGGCCTGGCCGGGGCTGCGGCCATGGCGGCCGACAAGGAGATCGCGGTGATCGTCAAGACCACCAACAGCGACTTCTGGCAGAACGTCAAGAAGGGCGCCAACGACGGCGTGGCCGGCATGAAGGGCTACACCACCACCTTCCAGGGTGCGGCCTCCGACACCGACCTCGCGGGCCAGGTCGCGCTGGTGGAGAACGCCGTCAACCGCAAGGTGGCCGGCATCGTGCTCGCACCCTCCGACCCCGACGCGCTGATCCCGGCGATGAAGAAGGCCTGGGAAGCGAAGATCCCGGTGATCCTGATCGACTCGGCCGCGTCGGATGCCGGCAAGAACTACTACCAGTCGTTCCTGGCCACCGACAACAAGAAGGCTGGCGAGCTGTGTGCACAGGCGCTCATCGCCAAGATCGGCACCACCGGCAAGGTCGCGATCATGTCGTACACCGCCGGCTCGGGTTCCGAGATCGGGCGCGTGGGCGGCTTCAAGGACTACATCGCCAAGCACTCCAAGCTGCAGATCGTCGGCCCGTTCTACTCGAACTCGCAGATGGGCACGGCGCTCAACCAGACGACCGACGTGCTGGCCGCCAACGCCGACCTGAAGGGCATCTTCGGCGCCAACGAACCCACCGCCATCGGCATGGGCCGCGCCCTGGTGCAGACCGGCAAGGCCGGCAAGGTGGTGGCCATCGGCTTCGACGGCAACGCCGACCTGCAGGGCTTCATCAAGGACGGCACGCTCGAGGCCATCGCCGTGCAGAGCGCCTACCAGATGGGCAGCCTGGGCGTGAAGACGGCCATCGAGGTGGCGCAGGGCAAGAAGGTGCCGAAGTTCCGCGACACCGGCGTCGTGATGGTCACCAAGGCCAACATCGACAAGCCCGAGGCGAAGAACGTCCTGTACTGAGGCCGAGCCCGCCATGAAGCACACCGATCGCCGACGACTGCCACGGACCGACCTGTCCGTGCCGGTGTTCGGCCTCGGCTGCGCGCAGCTCGGCGGGCTGTTCCAGCCGATGCCCGAGGACGACGCTGCGGCGTTTGTGCAGGCGGCGTGGGACGAAGGCATCCGCTTCTTCGACACGGCGCCGTACTACGGCTACACGCAGTCGGAGCGGCGCCTCGGGGCGGCACTCGCACGTCGCCCGCGCGGGCAGTTCCTGCTCAGCACCAAGGTCGGCCGCGTGATGGTGGCCGACGCCAGCGTGCGCCCGGGCGACGACGGCTTCGCCGAGCCGCTGCCCTTCCGGCCGTGGTACGACTACAGCCACGACGGTGTGATGCGCTCGTTCGAAGACAGCCTGCAGCGCCTCGGCGTGGCGCAGGTCGACATGCTCTTCGTGCACGACATCGGCCGGGTCACGCACGGCGATCGGCACGCCCACTACTGGGAGCAGCTCACGAAGCGCGGCGGCTTCCGCGCGCTCGAGACCCTGCGGCGCGAAGGCCGGGTGCATGCGGTGGGCCTGGGCGTGAACGAATGGGAAGTCGTGCGCGACGCGCTGCAGGAAGCCGACCTCGACGTGAGCATGCTCGCCGGCCGCTACACGCTGCTGGAGCAGCACAGCCTTGCGCCGCTGCTCGACGAAAGCGCGCGGCGCGGGCATGCGATCGTGGTGGCCGGACCGTTCAACTCCGGCGTGCTCGCGGGCAGCGGCCATTTCAACTACGGCCGTGCGCCCGAAGCGGTGCTCGCACGCGTGCGCCAGCTCGACGCGGTGTGCCGCGAGTTCGAGGTGCCGCTGCCGGCGGCGGCCCTGCAATTTCCGCTCGCACACCCGGCGGTGGTGTCGTGCATGGCGGGTGCGCACGACGCTGTGCAGCTTCGCCAGAACATCGCCTGGCTGCAGCAGCCCGTGCCCGACGCGCTGTGGCTCGCGCTGCGCGAGCGTGGGCTGGTCGACGCCGCCGCGCCGCTGCCCACCGGAGGCGCCTGACGTGCAGATCATCGACGCCCACCAGCACTTCTGGCGCCTGGCCGACCGCGTGGGGCACTGGCCGCCGGCCGCGCTCGCCGAGATCCACCGCGACTTCGGCCCCGAGGACCTGCGCCCGACGCTCGAACGCTGCAAGGTCGCCGGCACGGTGCTCGTGCAGTCGCTGCCGAGCGTGGCCGAGACCGAGCAGCTCCTGCAGCTCGCCGATCGCTACGGCTTCGTCAAGGGTGTGGTGGGCTGGGTCGACCTGAAGGCACCCGATGCCCCGACGCAGATCGGCCGGCTCGCGCGGCACCCGCGCCTCAAGGGCCTGCGCCCGATGCTGCAGGACCTGGACGACGAGCGCTGGATCGCCGACCCCGCGCTCGACCCGGCCGTGGGAGCGATGCTCGACCACGGCCTGAGCTTCGACGCCCTGGTGCTGCCGCGACACCTGCGGCCGCTGCTCGACTTCGCGCGGCGCCATCCACGCCTGCCGATCGTCATCGACCATGCCGCCAAGCCGGTGATCCCGCGCGGTGAGCTCACGCCGTGGCGCCACGACCTCCGGGCCCTGGCCGAGCTGCCGCAGGTGCACTGCAAGCTCTCGGGCTTGCTGACCGAGGCCGGGCCGTTTCCCCACGCGCAGCGCCTGCAGCCGTGGATGGAGGTGGTGCACGGCCTCTTCGGGCCGCAGCGCCTGATCTGGGGCAGCGACTGGCCGGTGCTGCGCCTGGCGGGCAGCTACGAGGGCTGGCTGGCGATGGCGCTGCGCTTCTGCGAAACGCAGCCCGGTGCCGACGAGCGCGCCGTCGCCGCCGTGTTCGGCGGCAACGCCAGCCGCTTCTACCGCCTCGACTGAACGGAACCCGCATGCAACGCATGGGCATGGTCATCGGCATCCGGCCGGAGCACATCGCCGAATACCGGCGCCTGCACGCCGCGGTGTGGCCGTCGGTGCTCGACCGGCTGAGCCGCTCGCACATCCGCAACTACAGCATCTTCCTGCGCGAGCCGGAGAACCTGCTCTTCGGCTACTGGGAGTACCACGGCAGCGACTACGAGGCCGACATGGCCGCCATCGCCGCCGACGCCGAGACGCAGCGCTGGTGGCGCCTGTGCGGCCCGTGCCAGGTGCCGCTCGCGTCCCGCCAACCGGGTGAGCACTGGGCCGCCATGGCCTCGGTGTTCCACCTCGACTGAACCTGAACCGATCTCCAGGAGAGACATGCTCACCGTCATCTGCCAGACCCCCGGCACGCTGCGCGCCGAGGAACACGAACGCCCCGTGCGCGCGCCCGACGAGGTGCTGCTGCGCGTGAAACGGGTCGGGGTGTGCGGCACCGACCTGCACATCTTCACCGGCCACCAGCCCTTCCTGTCGTACCCGCGGGTGATGGGGCACGAACTCTCCGGCGTGGTGGAGGAAGCTCCGGCCGGCAGCGGCCTGGCGGCCGGCGACCCGGTGTTCGTGATGCCATACCTGTCGTGCGGGCGTTGCATCGCCTGTCGGCAGGGCAAGACCAACTGCTGCGTGAACATCCAGGTGCTGGGCGTGCACCGCGACGGCGCCTTCACCGAATACCTCGCGGTGCCCGCCGGCTTCGTGCACCGGGCCGAGGGCGTGACACTCGACCAGGCGGCAATGGTGGAGTTCCTCGCCATCGGCGCGCACGCGGTGCGGCGCGGCGCGGTGCACACCGGCCAGCGCGTGCTGGTGGTGGGCGCCGGCCCCATCGGCATGGCGGCGGCGATCTTCGCGCGGCAGCGCGGGGCCGTCGTCACCGTGCTCGACACGCGGCGCGACCGCCTCGGTTTCTGCGAGCGCCACCTGGGCGTGGCCTCGGCGGTGGCGATCGGCGACGACGACGAGGCGCGGCTGTCGGCGCTCACCGACGGCGAATTCTTCGACGTGGTGTTCGACGCCACCGGCAACGCCCGCGCCATGGAGCGCGGCTTCAAGTTCGTGGCGCATGGCGGCACCTACGTGATGGTGTCGGTCGTGCGCGATGCCATCACCTTCTCCGACCCCGAGTTCCACAAGCGCGAGACCACGCTGCTCGGCAGCCGCAACGCCACCCTGCAGGACTTCGAGACCGTGCTGGCCGCCATGCGCGCGGGGCAGGTGCCCACCGAGGCGCTCAACACCCACCGCATGCCGCTGAGCCGCGTCCCGCAGGACTTCGCCTCCCTGCTCGACCCCGCGCAAGGGGTGGTGAAGGCGATCGTGGAATGCTGACGCACCCCGTCGACCCGCCCATCCTGCAGTTCGGCACCAGCCGCTTCCTGCTGGCGCACGTCGACCTCTTCGTCTCGCAGGCGCTGGCCGCGGGCCAGGCGATCGGCCGGATCGCCGTCGTGCGCACCACGCGCAGCGCCGAGAGTGCCGCGCGCGTGGCGGCGCTGGCGCACGGCGCCGGCTACCCGGTGCGCGTGCGCGGCCTGCAGCGCGGCGTGCCGGTGGATCTGGCGCTGCGGGGCGAGGCCATC
>DASWSY010000215.1:0-2496 GCA_036402415.1 Rhizobacter sp.
CACGCCCTGCGCCGCCCGCCGCACCGGCCCCGTTGGCCGCCCAGGCCCCGTCCCCCGCCGCAGCGCCCCTCGCGGCCGACACGGCAGAAGCTCCCGGCCGCCGCGCCGCCGCCGCCAAAGCGGAGCTCAACGAGTCGCGGCTGCAGCGCGAAGCCGAGGCCTACACACGCATCGGCAGCCTGCGCGCCACCCTCGCCGCGGAGCCCGCACGCTGGACCTGGCAACGGGGCGCCGGCCCGGCGCAGCCCGTGACCGACGCGGTCATCGCCTGGCTGCATCAGCTCGATGGCGTGGCCGGCAGCCGCTGGCAGACCGGCCCGGTCGACATCGCCACGCCGCCCGGCCGCGAGCTGATCCTGCTGCGCAACGGCCAGGTGCAGCACCGCATCCAGCTCACCGAACGCGGCGTGGTGTGGCAGCGCGGCCCCACCCCGTGGCAGGTCGATCTGCCTGCAGATGCGCTCGCCGCGCTGCAGGCGGCGCTCGACGCCGCCGCGCCTTGAGGCGGGGAGTTACGGCCCGTTCGTGAAATGCTTCGCCGAAATGGTGAGCGAGGTACGCGGATCTTTTGGCTACATTGCCGCTTGTCAGATGCACACCCGCTCCAAAAAACGGGTCGCACAGCTTCCGCCGGAAGCCGAGGGGGGAACCAGACAGCAGCGCCATGCCGGCCGGTGCGACGCACCGGTCCAAGCGGGCGCCCGTTCGCCCCGCGGTGGCCGAGGTCGCTTGGCAGGTGCGTCACGACACTTTCTGCGTGGACTTGCGGCGCTTGGCTGCAGACCACGGCCGTGTTCGACCGCATCGCCGCCCGGAGGCCATTTGAACAACAACATCAGCTCGACTGCCGCACCGAAGCGGCATGCCCGTCGTTCCACCTTCGTCGCCCTCGCCTTCGCGGCGGTGCTGGCGTCTTGCGGCGGCAGCGACGGCAGCAACAGCCAGCCTTACAACCCACCTCCGCCGCCCCAATTGCAACCGGGCGGCATCGCCGGACGCGTGCTCTCGGCCAGCGACGGCCAGCCCGTCGCGGGCGCGACCGTCACGCTCGACGGCACCACCACCGTCACGACCGGCGCCGACGGGACGTTCTCGTTCACCGGGCTCACCGAGGTCGATCGTGTCCCGGTGACCATCTCCGCGGCGGGCTATCCGCGCATCGTGCGCTTCACGTCGGTGACCGGCAGCACGGTCACCACCCTGCCGGTCCAGCTTCCGCCGGTGGCCGCCACCGTGAGCGTCGACGCGGCCGTCGGCGGAACGGCCAGCGTGGGCGGCTCGACGGCGCAGGCGGTGTTCCCGGCCGGTGCGATCGTCGCCGCCGGCGGCGCCGCGCCCACCCAGCCGGCGCTGGTGCAGGTCACGCCCATCAACACCGCCGAGGACACGAACCTGTTGACTGGCGACTACCGCAGCGGCGCTTCGGCCTGGCTCGAAACCTACGGCGCGGTGTCGGTGGTCCTGACCGACGCCGGAGGTGCGTCCTACGACCTCGGCGCAGGCCAGAACGCGACGATCCGCATCCCGGTGTCCACGCGCGCCTCCGGCACGCTTCCGGCCACCGTGCCGTTGTATTGGTTCGACGAGGCCACCGGCTTCTGGACGGCCGAGGGCACCGCCACGCTTGCGGGCACGGCCCCGAACCGGTACTACGAAGGCACGGTCACGCGCGCCAACGTCACCTGGAGTGCCAGCGCACCGATCAGCACCGTGCTCGTCACCGGCTGCGTCCGCGACATGACCGGCGCCGCCGTGCGGCGCGCGCGCATCGAGGTCGACGGCGTCACCTATTCCGGCACGAGCAGCGCGCTGAGCAACGACAGCGGCATCTTCTCCGTGCCGGTGCGCAGCAACGCCACCGCGGCCGTGGTCGCGCGCTCGGGTGCCCGCCTGTCGAACGCCCGCGGGGTGACCACGCAGGCCGCCAACGTGTCGCTGGGCTCTTCCTGCCTGATCTTTGCCGACGCCGCCATCAGCATCAAGCTGACCTGGGGCGTGGACCCCGACGACGTGGACTCGCACCTGCTCACGCCGCAGGGCACGCACATCGACTACACCAACAAGGGCACGTTGACGGCCAGCCCGTTCGCCAACCTCGACATCGACGACACCACGTCCTTCGGTCCGGAGTACGTCACCATCCGACGTGTGGCGCAGGGCACCTACCGCTACTTCCTGCACAACTACTCGGGCACCTTCAGCCCGGGCATGACGGGGTCGCCGGTGAAGGTGGAGGTCACGCGCGACGGCAACACCACCGTCTTCCGACCGGGCGCGGGCGAAGGCACCACGAACGAGTACTGGCATGCCTTCGACATCGTGGTCGACAACCAGTGCAACGTGACCATCACCCCGGCCAACACCTGGTCGACCGCCGAGCCCGCCAACCCGAACATGAACGGCGGGGCGGTCACCTACTGCGACTGACGCGCCAGCAGCCGCGACGAGAAGAAGGCCAGGATCTCGTCGCGTGCTGCCAGCGTCGGCTCGCCCTGC
>DASWSY010000216.1:0-1787 GCA_036402415.1 Rhizobacter sp.
TGGGCGGGCACGCGGTAACCCTCGCTCGCCCACGCACCGAAGTCGACGTTCTTGCAGCGTTCGCTGCAGAACGGCCGGTAAGGGTTCTCGGGCGAGTAGACGCTGTCGCCACGGCAGGTGGGACACGCGACGATGCGTCGCTTCGCGGGCGGCGAGGGATCCGGACTCATCGCTCAGGAGCAGAGGGTGAGCTCGAAGGTGGTGTCGACGCCGGCGGGTTTCAGGCGGCCTTCGGCGTCCTGGCGCATCAGGCGCACCAGCACCATGAGCCGGTGGCCGCTGATCTCGGGAATGAGCTGGGCTGCCGGGTCGATGCGCAGGCGGAGGAGGTTGAACACGCGGCCCGCCGGCAGGCTTTGCTGGAACTGTCCGCCTTGCGTCACCACCTTGTGCGGGGTGCCGGCGTCGCGGAACAAGCTCAGGAGGACTTTCAAGGCTTCGGCCAGGGGCATCAGGGTGCCGACCCACTGGTTGAGATCGGCGCGCCGCCGCGCAGCGGGCTGCTGTTGCCAAGCGTAGTAGGCCGGCAGATCGAATTCGCACGTGCCGCCGGGGATGCTGATGCGGCTGCGCACGCTCATGAGCCACTCGTTGCCGGTGAGCGCGTGGCCCGCCTTGCCCGGCACTTGATTCAGGCCGTTGAAGGCGTGGTCGATCTTTCCGATGACCTGGTCGAGCATCGCATCGGAGACAGAGGGGTTGCCGCGATAGCTGTTGAGCTGGCTGCGCTGGCGTTCGAGGTCCTTGAGCAAGTCGGACTTGAGGTCGGCGCGGGAGGCGACGTCCATGATCTCGAAGAGCGTCGCAAGCGCGTAGTGGTGGTCGACGGTTTCCTCGCGCGGCATCAGGCGCCCCAGCCGGTCGAACAGATGCTCGAGCCGCAGCATGGTGCGGATGCTCTCGTTGAAGGGGTACTCGTAAAGGATCAAGTTGCGCGCGCTCCGCTCGACCCGCGGGATTGTTCCACAGGGGCCCAGTGCGCCAGCAGGATGTCCACGTGCCGTGCAAGCTCGTCGAGCGTGAGGCCCTCGTTGTAGATGACGGCGTCGGCGCAGGCTCGGCGCCGAGTGCGCGTGGCCTGCTGTGCGATGACGGCGAGGACCGCGTCGCGCGACCAGCCTGAACGCTGCATCACGCGACTGACCTGGGTTTCCTGCGGGCAATCCACCACCAGTACCCGATCGACGCGCGTGCGCCAATGGGTGGACTCGACGAGAAGTGGCACATCGAAAACGATGGTTTTTCCGGCGGCTGCCAGAGCCTGGCGGTTGCATTCGATGCCGATCATCGGGTGCAGGATGGCCTCGAGCTGCTCCTTGGCGCGGGCATCGGCAAACACCAGCTCTCGCATCCGGGTGCGGTCGAGGGCGCCGTTGCCGTCGATGACGTCGGCGCCGAATCGGGCGCGGAGGGGCTCGATGGCGTCCCCGCCCGGCGATGCCAGCGAACGGGCGATGGCGTCGGTGTCGATCAGGACCGCGCCACGCTCAACGAGCGCGCGGGCCACCGTGCTCTTGCCGCTGCCGATCCCGCCGGTGAGGCCGATGTGCAAGCCGCGGTGAGTCTGCATCTCGCTGCGACGATGTCGTCAGGCCCAGCCCAGCCAACCGAGCACCCGCTGCGGCCCGGCCAGCATCACGGCGATGCCGCCGCCGGCGAGGAAGGGCCCGAAGGGCACGTAGCGTCCTTCACGCAGTCGGCTCGACAGCTTCATGCCAATGCCGACGACCGCGCCGATGACCGAGGCGCCCAGCACGATCGGCAGGATCATCTGCCAGCCAAGCCAG
>DASWSY010000217.1:0-9090 GCA_036402415.1 Rhizobacter sp.
TTCGGCGATGCGCTCGAACTCCTTCAGCACCGCTTCTTCGACCAGGTCGGTCAGCTCCTCGATCACGAAGGCGCCCTGGTTGGGGTTCTCGTTCTTCGCCAGGCCCCACTCGCGGTTGATGATGAGCTGGATGGCCATCGCACGCCGCACGCTGTCTTCGGTGGGCGTGGTGATGGCCTCGTCGAAGGCGTTGGTGTGCAGCGAGTTGCAGTTGTCGTAGATCGCGATCAGCGCCTGCAGCGTGGTGCGGATGTCGTTGAACTGGATCTCCTGCGCGTGCAGGCTGCGGCCGCTCGTCTGCACGTGGTACTTGAGCTTCTGCGAGCGTTCGTTGGCGCCGTACTTGTCGCGCATCGCCACCGCCCAGATGCGGCGAGCCACGCGGCCGAGCACGGTGTACTCCGGGTCCATGCCGTTGCTGAAGAAGAAGCTGAGGTTCGGCGCGAAGTCGTCGATGTGCATGCCGCGCGCCAGGTACGCCTCCACGAAGGTGAAGCCGTTGCTCAGCGTGAACGCGAGCTGCGAGATCGGGTTCGCGCCCGCTTCGGCGATGTGATAGCCGCTGATGCTCACCGAGTAGAAGTTGCGCACACCGTGGTGCACGAAGTACTCGGCCACGTCGCCCATCACCTTGAGGCTGAACTCGGTCGAGAAGATGCAGGTGTTCTGGCCCTGGTCTTCCTTCAGGATGTCGGCCTGCACCGTGCCGCGCACGTTCTGCTTGACCCAGGCGACGATCTTTTGCGCTTCGTCGTCGCTCGGCTCGCGGTGGTTGTCGGCCTTGAACTTGTCGAGCTGCTGGTCGATGGCGGTGTTCATGAACATCGCGAGGATGGTCGGCGCCGGGCCATTGATCGTCATCGACACGCTCGTGCTCGGGCTGCACAAGTCGAAGCCGCTGTACAGCACCTTCATGTCGTCGAGCGTTGCGATGCTCACGCCCGAGTTGCCGACCTTGCCGTAGATGTCGGGCCTGAGCGCCGGGTCGTGGCCGTAGAGCGTGACGCTGTCGAAGGCGGTCGACAGGCGCTTGGCCGGCATGCCTTCCGAGAGCAGCTTGAAGCGCCGGTTGGTGCGGAAGGCGTCGCCTTCGCCGGCGAACATGCGCGTCGGGTCCTCGTTCTCGCGCTTGAAGGCGAAGGTGCCGGCGGTGTAGGGGAAGCTGCCCGGCACGTTGTCGAGCAGCAGCCACTTGAGCGCTTCGCCGTGGTCTTCGTACTTCGGCAGCACGACCTTGCGGACCTTGGTGCCCGACAGTGTGGTGGTGGTGAGGGCGGTGCGGATTTCCTTGTCGCGGATCTTCACCACGTATTCGTCGCCGGCGTAGGCCTTCTGCAGGTCGGGCCATTGGGCCAGCAACTTCCGGGCATGCGGATCGAGCCGGGCCTCGCGCTGGTCGGCGAGCGTGCGCACGGCGTTGACGGCGTTGCGCTTGTCGGGGTTGTCCTCGGTCAGCATGCGGCCGGATTCGCGCAGCTGCTGGATCTCGCGCGCGAGGCGCGACTGCTGCAGTGCCTGCGACTTGTAGCCGCGCACGGTGTCGCTGATCTCGGCGAGGTAGCGCACCCGCGCGCCGGGCACGATGGGCACCTGGTGCGTGCTGTGGCGGGTGCTGACCTTCGGCAAGGTGCTCTTGCCAGTCGTCAGGCCGAGTTCGGTCAGACGTGGGAGCAGGGCGTGGTAGAGGGCCGTCACCCCATCGTCGTTGAAGCGGCTCGCCATCGTGCCGAACACCGGCATCTCGTCGGGCGACTTGCCGAAGGCTTCGCGGTTGCGCTGTACCTGCTTGGCCACGTCGCGCAGCGCATCGGCCGCGCCCTTGCGGTCGAACTTGTTGATGACCACGAACTCGGCGAAGTCGAGCATGTCGATCTTCTCGAGCTGGCTCGCGGCGCCGAACTCGGGCGTCATCACGTACATCGGCACGTCGACCAGCGGCACGATGGCCGCGTCGCCCTGGCCGATGCCGGAGGTCTCGACGATCACGAGGTCGAAGCCGGCCGCCTTGCAGGCGGCCAGCACGTCGGGCAGGGCCTGGCTGATCTCGCTGCCGAAGTCGCGGGTGGCGAGCGAGCGCATGAAGACGCGCGGGCCTTGTTGCCAGGGCGAGATCGCGTTCATGCGGATGCGGTCGCCGAGCAGCGCACCGCCGCTCTTGCGGCGCGACGGGTCGATGGAGATCAGCGCGACACGCCGGGCGTCGCCCTGGTCGAGCCGCAGGCGGCGGATCAGCTCATCGGTCAGGCTCGACTTGCCTGCACCGCCGGTGCCTGTGATGCCGAGCACCGGGATGCGCGTCTTCTTCGCAGCCTCGTGCAAGGCGGCCTTCAGCGCCGCATCGGCCGCGCCGTTCTCCAGTGCCGTGATGAGCTGCGCGAGCGCGCGCCAGTTCGTTTCCCCATGGCCTTGAATGGCACCGAGCGACGTCGGGGCATGCGACGACAGCTCGTGGTCGCAGCGCATCAGCATCTCGCCGATCATCCCCTGCAGGCCCATGCGCTGACCGTCCTCGGGGCTGTAGATGCGCGCCACGCCGTAGCCTTGCAGCTCGGCGATCTCGCTCGGCACGATCACGCCGCCGCCGCCGCCGAACACCTGGATGTGCTCGCCGCCGCGCTCGCGCAGCAGGTCGACCATGTACTTGAAGTACTCGACGTGCCCGCCCTGGTAGGAGCTGATCGCGATGCCCTGCACGTCTTCCTGCAGCGCGGCCGTCACCACCTCGTCGACCGAGCGGTTGTGCCCGAGGTGGATCACCTCCGCGCCCATGCTCTGCAGGATGCGCCGCATGATGTTGATCGCGGCGTCGTGCCCGTCGAAGAGGCTGGCCGCGGTGACGAAGCGCACCTTGTTGGTGGGCCGGTAGTTGGCGAGCGCCGCGTGCTCGGCGGAGAGATCGGTCATGGGCTTGTCTCCTGTCGTGGTTCTCGGGTGTCAGACCACTTTGAGGTTCTTGAGCGCGGGGTCGCCGGGCGGGTAGCGCAGCTTGAGCGACTGGAACACCTGCTTCATCACGGTCGCGATCATCAGGTTACGGTGCGTCTTCGAATCGGCGGGCACGACTGTCCACGGGGCCCAGGGCGTGCCGGTGGCCGAGATCGCGTCGGCATAGGCCTGCTGGTACTGCCGCCAGTGCTTGCGCACCTCGAGGTCGCCAGCGGAGAACTTCCAGTGCTTGGTCGGATCGTCGAGCCGCTCCTGCAGGCGCTTGCGCTGCTCCACTTTCGAGATGTGCAGCATGAACTTCACGACCACCGTGCCGGTCTCGGTGAGCATGCGCTCGAAGTCGTTGATGTGGGCGTAGCGCTGTTTCAGTTGCGCGGGCGTGATCCATTTGTTGACGGCGGGCACCAGCACGTCTTCGTAGTGGCTGCGGTTGAAGACGGTCACTTCGCCCGCAGGCGGAACCTGCTGGTGGATGCGCCAGAGATAGTCGCGCGCGCGCTCCGGCTCGGTGGGCGCCTTCCACGCCACCGTGTGCACGCCCAGCGCGCTCATCTGGCCGAAGACGCCGCGCAGCGTGCCGTCCTTGCCGCTGGTGTCGGTGCCCTGCAACACCACCAGCATCTTGAAGCGGCGGTCGGCATAGAAGAGGTTCTGCAGCTCGTCGAGCTCGCGGGCGAGGGCGTCGACGGCCCCCTTGTCGGCGGACTTGTCGCCGCTGGAGTAAGGCTTGGCTTGCGGCGAAACCTTGGCCAGATCGAAACGCGCGGGCCGGGTGCCGGCCTTGGCGTGCTGGTAGGGCGCGAGCGGGGACGAGGGTGTGGGCACGGCAGCTCCAATTGACGTATACGTCAATTGGCAGTGTATCCCCCCTGGCCGACACCCTCGTCCATGGGGCGGTCGTGCGGGGTTTCGGGCGCCCTCGAAATCGTGGTTTGGCGGCACAATTCCCGCCCACAGAGGGTGCAGCAGGCGCCCACGAGAAAGTGCAGTGAGAGGAGAGTCGTCCGTGCCCACCCCCTTTGTCCCCGTCAAGACGTCCGAGGCCGTGCAGGAGCTGCAGAGCCGCCAGCGCAAGCTGAGCCAGCGCCACCGCACGGTGCTGTTGCTGGTCGACGGGCGCCGTCCGGAAGAAGAGGTACGGCAACTCGCGCAGGCCGCCGGCTCGCCCGACACCTGCTACGACGAGCTGGTCGACCTGGGCATGATCTCGCGCCCCGCGCCGCTCGATTCGGCGCCGATGCCGCTGGCCGCCGAGGTCGACTTCGACGTCGAGGCTTCAGCTCCGATGCCGCTGCAGGCGGAACTGGCGCCCGAGCCGGTGGCGATCGCCGATTCGGTGATCAGCAGCTTCCTGCCCGCCGCGGCGAGCCTGCAGCCGGAGTCGCGCCTCGACTCCTCGCTGAACGAACTCTCCGGCGCCGCGATGGATGCGGTCGACGCCGAACGCCAGGCCGGCGGCGTGCAGGACGAAGCGCTGGAAGAGGCGCGCAACATCCTGCTCAAGGCCGTGAAGGCCGAAGCCCCGGTGGCGGGGTCATTGACCATGCTGCGCTTGCGGCGCGCCCGCACGCGCGAAGATCTGGAGGCGCTGCTCGAAGAGGTCGAGTCGCGCATCTTCAAGCCGTTCAAGGGCCTGTGGGCCTCGCAGACCATGGCCCGCGTGCGTGAGTTGCTGGCCACCCAACCGCCGCTGACCATCCCGTCATCCTGATGTCCTTTCTCGCCATCGACGTCGGCAACACCCGCCTGAAGTGGGCGTTGTACGCTTCGCCGCAACCGGGTGCTGCCGTGATGGCGCATGGGGCGGTCTTCCTCGAAACGATCGACCACCTGGCTGACCACGACTGGAAGAAGCTGCCCGCGCCCACCAGCATGCTGGGCTGCGTGGTGGCCGGCGAAAGCATCCGCCGGCGGGTGGAAGAACAGCTGGAGATCTGGGACATCGACCCGCGCTGTGTCGTGTCCTCTGCCCGCGCTGCCGGCGTGACCAACGGCTACGAGCACCCCGCCCGCCTCGGGCCCGACCGCTGGGTCGCGATGATCGGGGCCTGGCACCACGTGTGCGCCCGCGGTGCGCCACGACCGGTGCTGGTGGTGATGGTCGGCACGGCCGTGACGGTCGATGCCGTCGACGAGACCGGGCACTTCCTCGGCGGCCTCATCCTGCCGGGTTTCGGCGTTATGCAGAACGCGCTCGAGATGGGCACCGCCGGCCTGCGCGTGCCGACCGGCGAGGTGGTCGACTTCCCCACCAACACCAGCGATGCGCTGATGAGCGGGGGCGTCAACGCGATGGCCGGCGCCGTGGAGCGCATGTACCGCAAGCTGCGCGCGAAGACCGGCCAGGAGCCCGTGCTCCTCATGTCCGGCGGTGCATCACCGAAGCTGTCGCCGGTGACCGACCTCAAGTTCGAGGTGGTCGACCGCTTGGTATTCGACGGCCTGCTCGCGCTGCAGTCGCACCGCCTGGCGCTTTGAGCGCCGCCACGGAAACCCCGCGTTCCTGAGCTGCGGCGTCGGGAGACGATCCGCGCGCTTGGGCGCTTTTGCGCGCACTTGCTGCGCCCCCCGGCCCTGTCCCACGGAAACCGCATGGAAACCCCGGGCGTGGCGGCCCTCATGGCAGGCGTTCAAGTTTCGTCAAGAATTCAGAAAGGTTTTGTAATGTTGGCGCAAGGCGCCAGGAGGCGTTCCATGCTCGGCTCGATCAGAAAGTTGTGCCGCACCGCGGTGGTGGTGCTCGTCGCGGCGGGGTCCACGGGTGCGCAGGCCGGCGAGGTGGAGGTGCTGCACTGGTGGACCTCCGGCGGCGAAGCCAAGTCGGTCGACGAACTCAAGCGCGCACTCCAGGCGCAGGGCCACCAGTGGCGCGACCTCGCAGTGCCCGGTGGCGGGGGGGATGCCGCGATGGCCGAGCTGCGCGCCCGTGTGAGCCGGGGGCAGCCCCCGACCGCGGCGCAGATCAAGGGGCCGGCGATCCAGGAGTGGGGCCGCCTGGGCGTGCTCGCCAACCTCGATGAACTCGCCGCGCAACAGCGTTGGGATGCGCAATTGCCGCGCGCCGTGGCCGAGGCCATGAAGTACAACGGCCACTATGTGGCAGTGCCGGTCAACGTGCACCGGGTGAACTGGCTCTGGATCAACCGCGACGCCCTGCGCAAGGTCGGCACCCGCGCCCCCGAGACCTGGGGCGAGTTCTTCGCGCTGGCCGAGAAGCTGCACCGTGCCGGCATCGTGCCGGTGGCGCATGGCGGACAGCCTTGGCAGGAGTTCACCACCTTCGAAACGGTGGCGCTGGGCGTGGGCGGCGCCGAGTTCTACCGCCGGGCCTTCGTCAGGCTGGATCCGGCGGCGCTGCAGAGCACCACCATGGAGCAGGTGCTGACCACGTTTCGCCGCATCAAGGACTACACCGACAAGGGCGCCCCGGGCCGCGACTGGAACCAGGCCACGGCGATGGTGATCCGCGGCGAGGCGGCGATGCAGTTCATGGGCGACTGGGCCAAGGGCGAATTCCTCGCCGCCGGCAAGGTGCCCCACAAGGACTTCCTCTGCGTCTCGGCGCCGGGCACCGAACGCGCCTACATCTTCAACGTCGACAGCTTCGCGATGTTCGAGCTGAAGGCGCGCGAAGGCCGCGAAGCGCAGCGTGCGCTGGTGAACTCGATGATGAGCCCGGCCTTCCAGGAGAGCTTCAACCTCAACAAGGGCTCGATCCCGGTGGCCGCAGGCGTGAACATGGGCCGCTTCGACCTGTGCGGGCAGGAGTCGGGCGCCTACTTCACGGCCACCGCGATGATCAACACGCTGGTGCCGTCGATCGCCCACAAGATGGTGCAGCCCGGTCCCACCGAAGATGCCTTCAAGGAGACCGTGGCCGCCTTCTGGAACCAGCCTGCCATGACGAGTGCCGAGGCGATGCGGCGCTTCGTCGCGACGGCGCAGGCCAAGCCGCGCCCCTGAGGGCACGGCCCGGCGGCGTCAGAGGATGTAGCGCGACAGGTCTTCGTTCTTCGACAGGTCGCCGAGCTTGCTGTCGACTTCGGCGGCACCGATCGACACCGTCTGGCCCGAGAGCTTGGGCGCGTCGAAGCTGATCTCGTCGAGCAGACGCTCCATCACTGTCGACAGGCGGCGGGCGCCGATGTTTTCGGTGCGCTCGTTCACGTCGCAGGCGATCTGCGCGAGGCGGCGGATGCCGTCGGGCTTCAATTCGAGCGTCACGCCTTCGGTGGCCAGCAGCGCCTGGTACTGCTTGACCAGGCTCGCATGTGTCTGCGTGAGGATGGCCTCGAAGTCGTCGACGCTCAGCGAGCCCAGCTCCACGCGGATCGGAAAGCGGCCCTGCAGCTCGGGGATCAGGTCGCTGGGCTTTGCGAGGTGGAACGCGCCCGAGGCGATGAAGAGGATGTGGTCGGTCTTCACCATGCCGTACTTGGTGTTGACCGTGGTGCCTTCGACCAGCGGCAGCAGATCGCGCTGCACCCCCTGGCGCGACACGTCGGCGCCGCTGGTTTCCTGGCGCGAGGCCACCTTGTCGATCTCGTCGAGGAAGACGATGCCGTTCTGTTCGGTGTTGGCGAGCGCGCGGGTCTTGATCTCGTCTTCGTTGACGAGCTTGGCGGCCTCGTCCTCGGTCAGCAGCTTGAGCGCCTCGGCGATCTTCACCTTGCGCTGCTTGCGCTTGGTGCCGCCGAGGTTGGCGAACATGCCCTTGAGCTGTTCGGCCATCTCGTCCATGCCGGGCGGGCCCATGATTTCCAGCATGGGCTTGGGGTCGGCGACCTCGATCTCGATTTCCTTGTCGTCGAGCGCGCCTTCACGCAGGCGCTTGCGCATGACCTGGCGGGCGGTGTTGTCGGTGGGCTGCGAGGGCGACAAGCCGAAATCGCTGCGAGGGGGCGGCACGAGCACGTCGAGCACGCGGTCTTCGGCAGCGTCTTCGGCACGGGCGCGCTGGCGGCGCATCGCGTGCTCGCGTTCCTGCTTGACCGCCATCTCGACGAGGTCGCGGATGATGGTGTCGACGTCCTTGCCGACGTAGCCGACCTCGGTGAACTTGGTGGCCTCGACCTTGATGAAGGGCGCATCGGCCAGCTTGGCCAGGCGGCGCGCGATCTCGGTCTTGCCCACGCCGGTCGGCCCGATCATGAGGATGTTCTTCGGCGTGATCTCGCCGCGCAGGGCTTCGTCGACCTGTTGTCGGCGCCAGCGGTTGCGCAGCGCGATGGCGACCGAGCGCTTGGCGGCCGCCTGGCCGACGATGTGGCGGTCGAGCTCGGAGACGATCTCCTGGGGGGTCATGTTGAAGCTCACGACGTTTCCCCCAAGGTCTCGATGATGTGGTTCTGGTTGGTGTAGATGCAGAGGTCGCCAGCAATTTCGAGCGACCGCTTCACGATGTCCCTGGGGGCGAGCTCCGTGTGCTCCAGCAGCGCGATCGCCGAGGCCTGCGCATACGAGCCGCCCGAGCCGATCGCGACGATGCCCTTCTCGGGCTCGAGCACATCGCCGTTGCCGGTGATGATGAGCGAGGCGTCCTTGTCGGCCACCGCGAGCATCGCTTCGAGCCGGCGCAGCACCCGGTCGGTGCGCCAGTCCTTGGTCAGCTCGATGGCCGCGCGCACCAGGTGGCCCTGGTGCTTCTCGAGCTTGGCCTCGAAGCGTTCGAAGAGGGTGAAGGCGTCGGCGGTGGCGCCGGCGAAGCCTGCGAGCACCTGGTCGCGGTAGAGCTTGCGCACCTTGCGGGCGGTCGACTTGACGACGACGTTGCCGAGCGTCACCTGTCCATCGCCGCCCAGGGCGACCACATTGCCGCGGCGCACGCTCAGGATGGTCGTGCCGTGATATTGGTCCATGGGGGAGTCAGATTCGGGCGATGCCCGAGGGTTCAAGCCGAGGCTGCAGAAAAAGCCGCGTGCTCAGACGACGCGGACTTTCACCTTGGCGTGTTCGTTGATGCCCATCGCACCGAAGAAGAGCGCGACGAGCCGGTGCGAATCGGCAAAGTTGACCGTGCGGTTCTCGCTGCGGCGTGCCAGCACCCAGTTGAGCAGGTCGCCGGCCGCGATGAAGTCGACGCGGATCAGCTTGGCGCACGAGACGTTGACGATCGCGGCCGAGCCGAGCTCGTTGTTCATCTTG
>DASWSY010000218.1:0-2809 GCA_036402415.1 Rhizobacter sp.
TGCGCCGAGTTCGAACCCCGGCTCGAGGCCTGGATCAAGAAGCTGCCCGCCAACGTTGCCTTCCGGCGCGTTCCGGTGCCGTTTGTCGGCAACGACGTGGAAAGCAAGCAGCGTCTGTACTACACGCTCGAGGCCATGGGCAAGGTCGACGAGTTCCAGAACAAGATCTTCACGGCCATCCACAAGCAGCGCCAGCCGATCATGGGCGATGCCGCCATCCTCGACTGGGCCAGCAAGCAGCCGGGCCTGGAGAAGTTCGCGGAGATGTACAAGTCGTTCACCGTGTCGGGCAAGATCAAGCGGGCCACCCAGCTGACGAACGACTATCAGGTGGGCGGCGTGCCAGCCCTGGGCGTGGCGGGCCGCTACTACGTGGACGGCGAATTGGCGCGCAGCCTGGACCGCGCACTGCAGATCACCGAGTACCTGATCGGCCAGGCTCCGAAGGCCTGACGTAGGACACGCTCCCGGTCTGCGTGTTTTTTCCTCGGGGGCATCACATTTGCCCCCTACAATGGGGTAGAGCAAGTTTCGTGCCCTATGACATTTTCCCCCATTGTTTTCCGCTTCCCCGGCCGGTCGCCTGACCGGCTCGCAAGCTTGGCGCTGGGCGCTGCCCTGGCTTTCGTGGCATTGACCGGCGCCGGCACGGCGCGGGCCGAAAAGGCCGACCGCGACAAGCCGATGAACATCGAAGCCGACGCCATGCGCTATGACGATCTCAAGCAGGAGAGCGTCTTCGACGGCAACGTGGTGGTGAACAAGGGCACCATCATCATCCGTGGCGCCCGCATTGACGTGAAGCAGGACCCGGAGGGCTACCAGCAGGGCGTGGTCACGGCGGCGCCCGGCAAGCTGGCCTACTACAAGCAACGGCGCGACGGCCCGCCGGGCAGCGACGAGTGGATCGAAGGCGAGGCGGAGGTCATCGAATACGACAGCCGCGCCGACAACGTGAAGTTCGTCCGCCGCGCCGTCATGCGCCGCCTGGTTGGCGCCAAGGTGAACGACGAGACCACCGGCGCGCTCATCGTCTACGACCAGAGCAACGACACCTTCAGCGTGAACGGCGCCCCGCAGGCACCCGGAAGCAGCAGCGCCGGCGGTGGCCGCGTGCGTGCCGTGCTCACGCCGCAGCCCGGCAGCAGCGCAAGTAACGCGCAGGGCGCCAAGCCGGCAGCACCCGCACCTGCGCCGGGCAAGGGACTGCGTCCCAGCACCACGCTGGGTGGCAGCGGGAGCGGCAAGTGATCGATCGCGCCGGCATCGACATCGAAGAGGCAGGCGTCAATGGCCGCAACGGCGGGAGCCGGCTGCAGGCCCGGGGCCTGAAGAAAAACTACGGTAGCCGTACGGTCGTCAAGGACGTCTCGCTGGACGTGCAAAAAGGCGAAGTGGTGGGCTTGCTGGGCCCCAATGGCGCTGGCAAGACCACCTCGTTCTACATGATCGTGGGCCTGGTGCGCGCCGACGATGGGCAGATCAGCATCGACGGCGAGCCCATCGAGCACATGCCCATCCACCGCCGCGCGCGCATGGGCCTGAGCTACCTGCCGCAGGAAGCCTCGATCTTTCGCAAGCTCAACGTGGCCGACAACGTGCGCGCCGTGCTCGAACTGCAACGCGAGCCCGACGACAAGGGCGTGCCGCAGCCGCTGTCGAAGACGCGCATCGAAGAACGCCTGGAAGAACTGCTGACGGACCTGCGCGTGGACCACCTGCGCGATTCGCCCTCGCTGGCCCTCTCGGGCGGCGAGCGCCGCCGCGTGGAGATTGCCCGCGCCCTGGCCACGCAGCCGCGCTTCATCCTGCTGGACGAGCCTTTTGCCGGTATCGACCCGATCGCGGTGATCGAGATCCAGCGGATCATCAGCTTCCTGAAGGAGCGCGGCATCGGCGTGCTCATTACCGACCACAACGTGCGTGAGACGCTGGGCATTTGCGACCACGCCTACATCATCAGCGACGGGCACGTGCTGGCGCAGGGCACGCCCACCGAGATCGTGGACAACGCCGACGTGCGCCGGGTGTACCTGGGCGAGCACTTCCGCATGTAGGGACCGAGCGAAGAACTTCATGAAGCAAGGTCTGTCGCTGCGCGTTTCGCAGCACCTCGCGCTCACTCCGCAGTTGCAGCAGTCGATTCGGCTGCTGCAGTTGTCCACGCTCGAGTTGTCGCAGGAAGTCGAGCAGATGCTCGACGAGAACCCCTTCCTGGAGCGCAGCGCAGACGAGGCCGCGCGCGAGGAATTCGGCCTGGAGAGCGAAGACGCCACCGGCGCGCGCGACGTGCGTGACGAAGAGGCAGCAGGCCTTGCGCTGATGAACGGCGCGGACGGCGTGAGCACCATCGCCACGCAGGACGCTGAAGTCACGGCGGCCGAGGCGCCGGTCGAATCGGCCGACGCCGAGCCCGACTGGGAAGGCGATGGCAGCGTCGACTTCTCGCCGGATGACAGCGAATGGGGCGGCGATGCTCCCGCGCGCACCAACAACATCGACGACGACGAGCGAGCCGACGCCACCGAGCTCGCGCGCAGCCAAGAATCGCTGCAGGACTTCCTGCATCGCCAGGCGCTGGGTCTGCGCCTGTCCGACGTGGACCGCGCGGCGCTGCGCTTCCTGATCGAGTCGCTCAACGAAGACGGTTATCTCGAAGACTCCCTGCCTGCGCTGGCTTCGGGCCTGGCGGGCGACGACAACGACGAGTTCGACGAGCTGGTGCACCGCTTCCAGATGGCGCTGGGCCTGCGCCTGTCCGATGTGGACCGCGCGGCGCTGCGCTTCCTGATCGAGTCGCTCAACGAAG
>DASWSY010000219.1:0-9038 GCA_036402415.1 Rhizobacter sp.
AACGACGCCACCCCGGCCGCCGATGCCGCCAAGCCCGCCGCGGCCCCCGCACCGGCCCCTGCGCCCGCGCCGGCCGCCAGTCCCTCCAGCGATACCCCCTGACGCCGCGTCACTTTCCCAAGGATCCCCGTGAAGAAATACCTGATCGCCGGCCTGCTGGTCTGGTTGCCGCTGGCCATCACGATCTGGGTGCTGCACGCCGTGCTGGGGCTGCTGGACGACATGTTCGGCAGCATCATCTCGGCGTCCCAGGCGGTGCTGCCCGGGGCGGCCCACGGCTCGCTGGAAGCCCTGCGCAGCATCCCCGGGCTCGGCGTCGTGGTGATGGTGGCCGGGCTGCTGCTCACCGGCGTGTTCGCGGCCAACATCTTCGGCCAGTGGGCGCTCGGCCAGGCCAACCTGCTCTTCACCAAGATTCCGATCGTCAAGTCGATCTACAGCTCGGTGAAGCAGGTGTCGGACACGCTCTTCTCCAGCAGCGGCAATGCCTTCCGCGAGGCGGTGCTGGTGCAGTACCCGCGCCAGGGGGCGTGGACCATCGCCTTCGTCACCGGCAAGCCCGGCGGCGAGGCGGCCATCCACCTCTCGGGCGACTACCTGAGCGTCTACGTGCCCACCACGCCCAACCCGACCTCCGGCTTCTTCCTGATGGTGCCCCGTGCCGAGGTGATCGCGCTCAACATGAGCGTCGACGAAGCCCTCAAGTACGTGATCTCCATGGGCGTGGTCGCGCCGCCGCTGCCGGTGCCCGCTCCCGAGCCGGCGCGAAACCTGCCGGGCTAGCCGGCCCGGCACCCGGCTAGCCCTTTCGCCCCTAGCGCCTTCACGGTTGCGGGTGCCTGCCGGCGCCGCAACAATCTCCCTCTTTCCCGGAGCAAGACATGAGAACAACCTACTGCGGCCTGGTGAGCGAAGCCCTCCTCGGCCAGACCGTCACCCTGATGGGCTGGGCCCACCGCCGCCGCGACCACGGCGGCGTGATCTTCATCGACCTGCGCGACCGCGAAGGCCTGGTGCAGATCGTCTGCGACCCCGACCGTGCCGAGACCTTCAAGGTCGCCGAAGGCGTGCGCAACGAGTTCTGCCTGAAGATGGTCGGCAAGGTTCGCCCGCGCCCGGCCGGCACCGAGAACGCCAACCTCACGAGCGGCAAGGTCGAGATCCTGTGCCACGAGCTCGAGGTGCTGAACCCGAGCATCACGCCGCCATTCCAGCTCGACGACGACAACCTGTCGGAGACCACGCGCCTCACGCACCGCGTGCTCGACCTGCGCCGCCCGGTCATGCAGAAGAACATGATCCTGCGCTACCGCGTGGCGATGGAAGTGCGCAAGTTCCTCGATGCCAACGGCTTCATCGACATCGAGACGCCCATGCTCACCAAGAGCACGCCCGAAGGTGCGCGCGACTACCTCGTGCCCAGCCGCGTCAACGAGGGCATGTTCTTCGCGCTGCCGCAGTCGCCGCAGCTCTTCAAGCAGCTCCTGATGGTGGCCGGCTTCGACCGCTACTACCAGATCACCAAGTGCTTCCGCGACGAAGACCTGCGTGCCGACCGCCAGCCCGAGTTCACGCAGATCGACATCGAGACGAGCTTCCTCAACGAGGAAGAGATCCGCGGCATGTTCGAAGGCATGATCCGCACCGTCTTCCGCCAGGCCATCGGCGTCGACCTGCCCGGCTATCCGGTGATGACCTACGCCGATGCCATGTTCCGCTATGGCAGCGACAAGCCCGACCTGCGCGTGAAGCTCGAGTTCACCGAGCTCACCGAGGTCATGAAAGACGTCGACTTCAAGGTCTTCTCCGGCCCCGCCAACGCGAAGGACGGACGCGTGGTCGCCCTGCGCGTGCCGGGGGGCGGCGAGATGAGCCGCAGCGAGATCGACGCCTACACCGAGTTCGTGAAGATCTACGGCGCCAAGGGCCTGGCCTGGATCAAGGTCAACGACGCGGGCAAGGGCCGCGACGGCCTGCAGTCGCCCATCGTCAAGAACATCCACGACGCTGCCATCGCCGAGGTCATCGCCCGCACCGGCGCACGCAACGGCGACCTGATCTTCTTCGGCGCCGACAAGGCCAAGATCGTCAACGACGCCATCGGTGGCCTGCGCGTGAAGATCGGCCACAGCGAGTTCGGCAAGAAGAACGGCCTTTTCGAAGACAAGTGGGCGCCGCTGTGGGTGGTCGACTTCCCGATGTTCGAGTACGACGAGGAAGGCGAGCGCTGGAACGCGGTGCACCACCCCTTCACCTCGCCGAAGGACGGCCACGAAGACTACATGGACAGCGACCCGGGCAAGTGCATCGCCAAGGCCTACGACATGGTGCTCAACGGCTGGGAGCTCGGCGGCGGCTCGATCCGGATCCACCGCGCCGAGGTGCAGAGCAAGGTCTTCAGTGCGCTCAAGATCAGCCCGGAAGAAGCGCAGGCCAAGTTCGGCTTCCTGCTCGATGCGCTGCAGTACGGCGCGCCGCCCCACGGTGGCCTGGCTTTCGGCCTGGACCGCCTGGTCACGCTCATGACCAAGGCCGAGTCGATCCGCGACGTCATCGCCTTCCCCAAGACCCAGCGCGCGCAAGACCTGCTGACCCATGCGCCGAGCCCGGTCGACGAGAAGCAGCTGCGCGAACTGCACATCCGGCTGCGCAATCCGCAGGTGGTGTCCGGCGGCTGATCTGCGGCAAGCGCGCGCGTGGGCGGCGCTGGCATCATCGAGGGGCAGCGTTCGCTGCCCCTTTTTCATGCCATGGACCTTCCCCGCCCGCACAAGATCCCCGAGTCCGTCCTCGTCGTCATCCACACCGACGAGCGGCAGGTGCTGCTGCTCGAGCGTGCCGACCGGCCCGGCTTCTGGCAAAGCGTGACCGGCTCGAAGGACCGCATCGACGAGCCCCTGCACGAGACCGCCGTGCGCGAGGTGGCCGAAGAAACCGGCATCGTGGTCGGTTCGCCCGCGGTGCCGCTGTCGAGCCTGCGCGATTGGCACTTCCGCAACGTCTACGAGATCTACCCGGTGTGGCGGCACCGCTATGCACCGGGTGTCACGCACAACACCGAACATGTGTTCGGCCTGCGCGTGCCCGGAGGAACACCGGTTGCTCTTGCACCCCGTGAGCACCTACGCTACGAGTGGCTCGACTGGCGCGAAGCGGCCGACCGGTGCTTCTCGCCGTCGAACGCCGAAGCCATTCTCCAGTTGCCCCAGTTCATCTGACGCACCCCATGACACGAGGCGCGAGCTCCACCACCCAGCACCCGAGCCACATCCTGCGCGTGGCCACCTACAACATCCACAAGGGCGTGCGCGGCATCGGGCCGCGCAAGCGGCTGGAGATCCACAACATCGGCCTGGGCATCGAGGCACTCGATGCCGACCTGGTGTTCCTGCAGGAAGTGCGCAGTTTCAACAACGTCGAGGCGCGCCGCTTCCCCGACACGCATTTCGGCTGGCCGCGCGTGCCGCAGGCCGACCACCTGGCGCCCGAGGGCTACAACGTGGCCTACCGCACCAATGCCTTCACCACCGACGGCGAGCACGGCAACGCGCTGCTGTCGCGCTGGCCGCTCGACGAAGACATCGGCCACCACGACGTGTCGGACCACCGCTTCGAGCAGCGCGGCCTGCTGCACGTGAAGATCGACTGGCACGGCCATGTGGTGCACGGCATCGTGGCCCACCTCGGCCTGATGCATTCCAGCCGCGTGCGCCAGGTGGCGCGCATCGCGGCCTTCATCGCCAACCACGTGCCGCATCGCGAGCCGGTGGTGCTGGCCGGCGACTTCAACGACTGGGGCGAGAAGCTCGACGCGCCGATGCGAGAGATGGGCCTCGTGCGGGCCGAGCGCGGCACGCCGCAGCGCACCTTCCCGTCGCGGGTGCCCATCTTCTCGCTCGACCGCATCTACACCCGCGGCTTCCGCTGCGCCGAGACCTTCGTGCCGCGCGGCAACGTGTGGGCGCGCATGTCCGACCACCTGCCCCTGGTGGCCGACCTCGAGATCGCCTGATGGCCGACCGGCCCGGCGCCACCCCGCCCCGCGCCAGTCGCGCCACGCTGATGCGGGTGACCACCCCCACCGTCTTCAGCGGTGGCAACCACGCACGCCTGCTGCGCGGCGGCGATGCGCTGTTCCCGGCGATGGTGCGAGCCATCGAGCGCGCCCGCCACGAAATCTGGATCGCGACCTACATCTACGACAACGTGGCGAGCGTGACCGCGGTCACGCAGGCGCTGGTCGACGCGGCTCAGCGCGGCGTGCACGTGAAGCTGCTGGTCGACGGCTTCGGCACCCGCGCCAACCTGCACGAGCTGCGGCGTGCGCTGTGCGACGCCGGCGTGCAGGTGGCCGTGTTCCGGCCGCTGCACCGCTGGTGGTCGTGGCTGCAGCCGAGCCAGTTGCGCCGCCTGCACCAGAAGATGTGCGTCGTCGACGGGCGCGTGGCCTTCATTGGCGGCATCAACATGCTCGACGACTGCTACGACCAGGTGCACGGCTGGACCGACCAGCCCCGGCTCGACTTCGCCGTCGAACTCGCCGGCCCCATCGTCGAGCCCATCGAACAGGCCGTGCGTGCCCTGTGGACGCGCGCCCACGTGGGGCGCAACTTTGCCAAGGAGATGGCCACGCTTGCACGCAGCGCCGAGCCGGTCGCACGCGCGCGGCGCCTGCTGCGCCGCCTGCGCATGCCCCAGGGCGGCAAGACCGGTGACGAGGTCGACGACCTGCCGCCGGTGCGCGCCGCCTTCGTGATGCGCGACAACCTGCGCCAGCGCCGCGCCATCGAGCGCAGCTACATCCACGCCATCCGCAAGGCCAAGACACGCGTGGACCTCATCTCGCCCTACTTCTACCCCGGCCGCGCCTTCATGCGCGTGCTCATCAACGCCGCCCGGCGTGGCGTGCAGGTGCGGCTGCTGCTGCAAGGCAAGGTCGACTACCAGATCGCCGCCGTGGCGGCCCAGGCACTGTACGACCAGCTGCTGAGCGCCGGCGTGCGGGTGTACGAGTACACGCCGGCCTTCCTGCATGCCAAGGTCGGCCTCGTCGACGACGAATGGGCCACGGTCGGCAGTTCCAACATCGACCCGCTGTCGCTGCTGCTCAACCTCGAAGCCAACGTCGTGATCCGCGATGCCGGGTTCATCCAGACGCTCGCGGCGGAATTCGACAACGCCGTCTCGGCGTCGCGCGAGATCGATCCGCAGCATGCGCGGCGCACCAGCCTGCGCGGTGTCTTGCGCCGCGGCTTCGTCGCCTGGGTGGCGCACGTCTACCTTCGCGTGGCCGGCATCACCGGAAGGTATTGAGCCCCCCCAGTCGCTGGCGATTGAGCCCCCCAGTCGCTGGCGATTGAGCCCCCCTGTCGCTGGCGCTCCTGCCCCCGAGGGGCGCCCCGCCTGCGGCCGGGAAACCCGTTCCGCGGCGGGTGGCTTGAGGAGGGCGTAGGCTGCGCCTCGCCCATGGCTCGCGGTTTGCCACAACTCTGCCGATGGCTTCAGATCTGATCGTCCAGCGCCCCGAGGGGCTCTACTGCCCGCCGGGGGATTTCTACATCGACCCCTGGCGGCCGGTGCCGCGGGCCGTCATCACCCATGCGCATGGCGACCATGCGCGCATGGGAAACGGCCATTACCTCGCCTCGCGGAAGTCCGAAGGCGTGCTGCGCTCGCGCCTCGGGGCCGACATCCACCTGCAGACGCTCGCCTACGGCGAGACCATCGACCACCACGGCGTGCGCCTGAGCCTGCATCCGGCCGGGCACGTGCTGGGCTCGGCGCAGGTGCGGCTCGAGCATGGCGGCCAGGTGTGGGTGGCCTCGGGCGACTACTTCGTCTCGGGCAACGACGACCACAACACCACCTGCGAACCCTTCGAGCCGGTGCGCTGCCACTGCTTCATCACCGAGTCGACCTTCGGCCTGCCGATCTACCGCTGGCAGCCGCAGCGCGAGGTGTTCGACGACATCAACCGCTGGTGGCAGCGCAATGCCGACACCGGCCGCGCGAGCCTGCTCATGGGCTACAGCTTCGGCAAGGCACAGCGCATCCTCGCCGGCATCGATGCTTCGATCGGGCCCATCGTCACGCATGGCGCGGTCGATCCGCTCAACGAGGCCTACCGTGCGGCCGGCGTGGCGCTGCCGGCCACCCACCGCGTGACCGAGCTCGACAAGGCCGCGCTGTCGCGGGCGCTCGTGGTCGCGCCGCCCTCGGTGCAGGGCTCGGCCTGGGCGCGCCGCTTCGGTGACGCGAGCGATGCCTTCGCGAGCGGCTGGATGCAGCTTCGCGGCGCACGCCGGCGCCGCGCGGTCGACCGGGGCTTCGTGCTCAGCGACCACGCCGACTGGCCCGGCCTGCAGCGCGCCATCGCCGCCACCGGCGCCGAGCGCGTCATCGTCACGCACGGCTACGAGGCGATCATGGTGCGCTGGCTGACGGAGCAGGGCCTGCAGGCTGGAGCCTTCGAGACCGAATACGACGACGAGCGCGCCGACGTGCAGAAGCCGGCCGGTGACGTGGAGTCGAACGAATGAAGCGCTTCAGCCGGCTCTTCAACGAGCTCGACGCGAGCACCGCCACCAACGCGAAGGTGGAGGCCCTCAAGCGCTACTTCGACGAGGCACCCGATGCCGATGCCGCCTGGGCGGTGTACTTCCTCTCCGGCGGCAAGCCGCGGCAGGTCGTGGGCAGCGGCGTGCTGAGCGAACTGGCGCGCCGCGTCGCGGGCATCGAGCCCTGGCTCTTCGACGAGTGCTACCAGGCGGTGGGCGACCTCGCCGAAACCATCGCCCACGTGCTGCCGCGTTCCGAGCACACGAGCGACCTCGGCCTGGCCGAATGGGTCGAGCAGCGCCTGCTGCCCCTGCGCGACGCCACGCCCGAGCAGCAGGCCGAGCGCATCGCCGCCTACTGGCGCGAACTCGACGCCACCGGCCGCTTTCTCCTCACCAAGCTCATCGGCGGCGGCTTCCGGGTGGGCGTGAGCAAGCTGCTGGTGCAGCGCGCGCTCGCGGCCCACGCCGGGCTCGACGCCAAGCTCGTGGCCCAGCGCATGATGGGCTACACCGACAAGACCGCCCGGCCCGACGCGGCCGGCTACCGGGCGCTGCTCGACCACGCGTCGGTGCAGGCGCCGAGCGGCTCGGGCCAGCCGTATCCCTTTTTCCTGGCCCATGCGCTCGAGCTGCCGGTGCCGGAGTTCGACGCCAAGGTCGGCCCGCCCGGCGACTGGATCGTCGAGTGGAAGTACGACGGCATCCGCGCCCAGGTGGTGCGCCGCGCCGGCAACATCTGGGTCTGGTCGCGCGGCGAGGAGCTCGTCACCGAGCGCTTCCCCGAGGTCGTCGCACTGGCCGGCCAGTGGCCCGACGGCACCGTGGTCGACGGCGAGATCCTGGTGTGGAAAGACGGCGGGCCGGCCCCCTTCAACCTGCTGCAGCAGCGCATCGGCCGCAAGCTGCTCACGAAGAAGATCCTCGCCGACGCGCCCGTCAGCCTCATCGCCTACGACCTGCTCGAGTGGCAGGGCGAGGACATCCGGTCCTGGCCGCAACACCGCCGCCGCGAGGCACTGCTCGGCTTGGCCGAACAGGTGCGAAGCGGCGCGCTCATGGTCTCGCCGACGGTGGAGCGCGACACCTGGCCCGAGCTCGCCGAGCTGCGCGAGGAATCGCGTGCCCGCGGGGTCGAGGGCTTCATGCTCAAGCACCGCGACGCCCGCTACGGCAGCGGCCGCACCAAGGCCGACGGCACCTGGTGGAAGTGGAAGGTCGCGCCGCTCAGCGTGGACTGCGTGCTGATCTACGCGCAGGCCGGCCACGGCCGCCGCGCGAGCGTCTACACCGACTACACCTTCGCCGTGTGGAACCGCCCGCCCGCCGATGCCGCCGAAGCCAAGGCCGTGCTCGACGCCATCGAGCGCCGCGACCCCGCGCAGCCCGACGGCCTGCAGCTCGTGCCCTTCGCCAAGGCGTACTCCGGCCTCACCGACGAGGAGTTCCGCGACGTCGACCGTGTGATCCGTGCCACCACGCTCGAGAAGTTCGGCCCGGTGCGCAGCGTGCGGCCGACGATGGTGTTCGAGCTGGGCTTCGAAGGCATCAACCACAGTTCGCGCCACAAGAGCGGCATCGCGGTGCGATTCCCCCGCATGCTGCGCATCCGTTCCGACAAGCCGCTGCACGAAGCCGACACATTGGCGACACTGCAAGGTCTGATGAGCCACAGCGACTGAGGTGGCTCGTCCACCCAGAGGAGCCTGCATGGCCAACTTCGACTGCGACCTTTTCGTCATCGGCGCCGGCAGCGGCGGTGTGCGCGCCAGCCGCATGGCGGCGCAGCGCGGCGCGCGCGTGGTGGTGGCCGAGGCGGGTGCGCTCGGCGGCACTTGCGTCAACGTCGGCTGCATCCCGAAGAAGCTGTACAGCATCGCCGCGCAGTTCGGCGACTGGGCCGAACAGTCCCGCGGCTTCGGCTGGGTGGGCGACGCGCCACGCCTCGACTGGGCGGTGCTCAAGCGGCGCCGTGCCGCCGAGATCTGCCGGCTCAACGGGGTCTATGAAGGGCTGCTCGCCGGGGCCGGCGTGCAACTGCTGCGTGGCTGGGCGCGCCTGGTCGACGCGCACACCGTGGCCGTCGATTGCGCCGGCGGCGAACAGCGCCTCACCGCGCGGCACATCCTGCTGGCCACCGGCGGCCAGCCGGAGAAGAGCGGCCTGCCCGGCGAGGCCTGGGCCAAGAGCTCCGACGACATGTTCGACCTCGAGCCCTTCCCGGAGCGCCTGGTGGTCGTGGGCGGCGGCTACATCGCCTGCGAGTTCGCGTCGATCTTCCAGGGCCTCGGCGCCGAGGTGACGCTGGTGCACCGGGGCACGCACCTGCTGCGCGGCTTTGACCAGGAGATGGCACGCTTCCTCACCGGCGAGATGCGCAAGAAAGGCGTGAAGGTCTGCCTGGACACGACGGTGGTCGAGGCCGAGCGGCAGGGCGGGGGCGCACAACGGCTGCGCCTGAGCGACGGGCAGGTGATCGAG
>DASWSY010000220.1:0-16054 GCA_036402415.1 Rhizobacter sp.
CCTGGATGAAAGTGCTGGGGGTCGAGTCGTCTTGCGATGAAACGGGAGTGGCGCTGGTCGATGCCGAAACCACCGGCGTGCCGACCCTGCTGGCCCAGGCCCTTCACAGCCAGATCGACATGCACCAAGCCTATGGTGGCGTGGTGCCGGAACTGGCGTCGCGCGACCACATCCGGCGGGTCTTGCCCTTGACCCGGCATGTGCTGGAGGATGCCGGCAAGTCGCTGGCCGACGTCGACGTGGTGGCCTATACCCGCGGCCCGGGGCTCGCGGGCGCGCTGCTGGTCGGGGCGGGGGTGGCGTGTTCGCTGGCCGCTGCGCTCGGCAAGCCGGTAGTCGGCGTGCACCATCTGGAAGGTCACCTCTTGTCGCCGTTTCTGGCCAGCCGGCCGCCGCAGTTTCCGTTCGTCGCCTTGCTGGTTTCGGGTGGGCACACCCAGCTCATGCGGGTCGACGACGTCGGGCGCTACGAACTGCTTGGCGAGACCATCGACGACGCCGCCGGCGAAGCGTTCGACAAGTCGGCCAAGATGCTGGGGCTCGGTTATCCCGGTGGGCCGGCGCTGGCGAGGCTGGCGGAGTTCGGCAGCGCCGACACCTTCGAGTTGCCCCGGCCGCTGCTCCACAGCGGAACCCTGGACTTTTCCTTTGCCGGTCTCAAGACGGCGGTGCGCACCCAGGTGCTGAAGCTCGGGCCCAACGTCTGCGAGCAGGACAAGGCGCACCTCGCCGCGTCGACCCAGCAGGCCATCGTGGAGGTGCTGGTGAAGAAGTCGCTCGCGGCCTTGAAGCAGACCGGCCTCGTGCGCCTCGTGGTGGCGGGGGGCGTGGGTGCCAATGCCCGGCTGCGCGAATTGCTCGACGCTGCGTGTGCCCGGCGTGGTGTGGCAGTGCACTACCCGGAGCTCGCGCTTTGCACCGACAACGGCGCCATGATCGCGCTCGCTGCGGCCATGCGACTGCAGCGTGGCCTCGCCCAGCCGAGCCGGGCGTACGGCTTCGACGTGAAGCCGCGCTGGGACCTGGCTGAAGCATGAGGAAGGCCATCGCCGGCCTGCCGGCTTCCAGGATCCGCGAGGTGGCCAACGCCGGCCTTGGGCGCAGCGACGTGCTGGCGTTCTGGTTCGGTGAAAGCGACGAGGTGACGCCGCAGGCCGCACGGGAGGCGGCGGTCGCGTCGCTGCAGGCTGGCGAAACCTTCTACTCGCACAACCTCGGCCTGCCGGCGCTGCGCGAAGCACTCAGGGCGTACATGGGCGGCCTGCATGGGCCGGTGGACGTGGAGCGGATCGCCGTCACGTCCTCGGGTGTGAGCGCGCTCATGATCGCGGGCCAGTTGCTGCTTGAGCCTGGCGACGACGTGGTGGCGGTGGTGCCGGTGTGGCCCAACGTGACGGCGCAGCCGGCCATCCTGGGTGCGGCGGTCCGGCGCGTATCGCTCACGGTGCGTGAGGGCGCCTGGACGCTGGACCTGCAGGCCTTGCTCGATGCCATCACGCCGCGCACGCGGGCCGTGATCCTCAACGCCCCGAACAACCCGACCGGGTGGACGCTCACGCGCGAGGAGCAGGCGAGCATCCTGGCCCGTTGCCGGCAGACGGGCACTTGGATCGTGGCCGACGAGGTCTACGAGCGCCTCTATTTCGACGACGCCGGAGCGCCCGCCGCGCCGAGCTTTCTCGACCTCGCCGATCCGGCCGACCGCGTCGTCGTGGCGCACAGCTTCTCCAAGAGCTTCCTGATGACCGGCTGGCGCCTCGGCTGGCTCGTGCTGCCCCAAGGGCTGTCGGGCGAGGTGGCCAAGCTCATCGAATTCAACACCTCCTGCGCGCCGGTGTTCGTGCAGAAGGGCGCCCTGGCCGCGCTCGCGACGGCCGGCGAAACGGTCCCGCGGCTCGTGGCCCACCTGAAGGCCTGCCGCGACACCTTGCTGCCCCGCCTCGCCAGCCTGCCGCGGGTCACCGTGGCGAGCCCGCGCGGCGGGATGTACGCCTTTTTCAAGGTCGACGGCGAGAGCGACTCCCTGGCATTCGCGAAGCGGCTCGTGAGCGAGCAGGGCCTTGGCCTCGCGCCCGGCGTGGCTTTCGGCGACGAGGCCGAGGGCTGGCTGCGCTGGTGCTTCGCGTCGCGCGATCCGTCACGGCTGCTCGCAGGGGTGGACCGGCTGGCCGAGGGCCTTCGGCTATAATCCGCGGGCTTTGCGTTCTGGTTCCGTCATGGAGCTGGCGCGTCAGGCACCTAGCACGGCGCGGGAAGGTTTCTCCCGCTACCGCAAGTCGCAACACCGGAAACCGCAGCGTCATGAATGCAGTCGCCTGCGGCTCCGGCCTTTCCAGGAAACTGTCATGTCAGTTGCAGATATCAAGAAGGCCGACATCGTCAAGGCCAACGCCCGCAGCGCCGCCGACACCGGCTCCCCCGAAGTCCAGGTCGCCCTGCTGACGGCTCGCATCAACGAGCTCACCCCGCACTTCAAGACCCACCTGAAGGATCACCACGGCCGCCGTGGCCTCCTGAAGATGGTCAACACCCGCAAGAGCCTCTTGGCTTACCTGAAGAACAAGGACGCGGAGCGCTACACCGCTCTGATCCAGAAGCTGGGCCTGCGCAAGTAAGCCGCAGCAAAGCGTGAAGAGCCTGTCTGGACCTCCCAGCACAGGCTCTTTGCATTTGGAGTACGACGGCCACTGATGACGATGTGTCATTCCACCGGCGCTTCAGCGAAGCAGCCGAGTTCCGCTGGAATGGCATCGCGCCAGGTTGTTGTTGCTCCGGGTCACAAGGCGCCGCCCGCAAGGCGCTGACAAGCAAAAGGAGAGACGCATGAGCATGTTCAACAAAGTCACCAAGACCTTCCAGTGGGGCCAGCACACCGTCAAGATGGAGACGGGCGAGATCGCGCGCCAGGCCTCCGGCGCCGTGCTGGTCGACGTGGAAGACACCGTCATCCTCGCCACCGTGGTGGGCGCCAAGAACGCCAAGCCGGGCCAGGACTTCTTCCCGCTGACCGTCGACTACATCGAGAAGACCTACGCCGCCGGCAAGATCCCCGGCAGCTTCTTCAAACGCGAAGGCCGCCCGAGCGAACTCGAGACGCTGACCTCACGCCTGATCGACCGGCCGCTGCGCCCGCTGTTCCCGGACGGTTTCTACAACGAGGTGCAGGTCGTCATCCACGTGTTGTCGCTGAACCCAGAAGTCTCGGCCGACATCCCCTCGCTGATCGGCGCGAGCGCCGCGCTGGCCATTTCCGGCATCCCGTTCAACGGCCCGATCGGCGCCGCGCGCGTGGGCTATGTCAACGGCGAATACGTGCTGAATCCGGGCAAGACCCAACTGCTCGACTCGCAGATGGACCTGGTCGTCGCCGGTACGCAGGCCGCCGTGCTGATGGTCGAGTCCGAGGCGCTGCAACTCAGCGAAGAGATCATGCTCGGCGGTGTGGTGTTCGGCCACGAGCAGGGCAATGTGGCCATCGCCGCGATCAACGATCTGGTGCGTGACGCCGGCAAGCCGGCCTGGGACTGGCAGCCCCCCGCCAAGGACGAAGCCTTCATCGGCAAGGTCACGTCGCTCGCCGAAGAGAAGCTGCGCGCCGCTTACCAGATCCGCTCCAAGCAGGCCCGCACGCAGGCCACCCGCCAGGCCACGGCCGACGTCTTTGCCGCACTCGACGCCGAAGGCACCGCCTACGACAAGGTCAAGGTCGAGAACGTGCTGTTCGAGATCGAAGCCCGCATCGTGCGCAGCCAGATCCTCGCCGGCGAACCCCGCATCGACGGCCGCGACACCCGCACCGTGCGCCCCATCGAGATCCGCAACGGCGTGCTCCCGCGCGTGCACGGCTCGGCGCTGTTCACCCGTGGCGAAACCCAGGCGCTGGTGGCCGCCACGCTCGGCACCGACCGCGACTCGCAGAAGATCGACGCGCTTTCCGGCGAGTTCAGCGAGCACTTCATGCTCCACTACAACATGCCCCCGTTTGCCACCGGCGAGACGGGGCGCGTCGGGTCGCCGAAGCGCCGCGAGATCGGCCATGGCCGCCTGGCCAAACGTGCACTGGTTGCCGTGCTGCCGGACCGTGTCGAATTCCCGTACTCCATGCGTGTGGTGTCGGAGATCACCGAGTCCAACGGCTCCTCGTCGATGGCCTCGGTGTGCGGCGGCTGCCTCGCGCTGATGGATGCCGGCGTGCCGCTCAAGGCACACGTGGCCGGCATCGCCATGGGTCTCATCAAGGACGGCAACCGTTTCGCCGTGCTGACCGACATCCTGGGCGACGAAGATCACCTGGGTGACATGGACTTCAAGGTGGCCGGCACCACCGCCGGCGTGACCGCCCTGCAGATGGACATCAAGATCCAGGGCATCACCAAGGAGATCATGCAGGTCGCCCTGGCCCAGGCCAAGGAAGCCCGCCTGCACATCCTCGGCAAGATGACCGAAGCGATGGGCGAGGCCAAGGCCGAGGTGTCGCAGTTCGCACCGCGCCTGTACACGATGAAGATCAACCCCGAGAAGATCCGTGACGTGATCGGCAAGGGTGGCGCCACCATCCGTGCGCTGACCGAAGAGACCGGCACGACGATCGACATCGGCGAAGACGGCACCATCACCATCGCCTCGGCCGATGCCGACAAGGCCGCATACGCCAAGAAGCGCATCGAGGAGATCACCGCCGAAGTGGAAGTGGGCAAGGTCTACGAAGGCCCGGTCACCAAGATCCTGGAATTCGGTGCCCTCGTGAACCTGCTGCCGGGCAAGGACGGCCTCCTGCACATCAGCCAGATCGCGCACCAGCGCGTGGAGAAGGTCACCGACTTCCTGAAGGAAGGTCAGATCGTCAAGGTCAAGGTGCTCGAAACCGACGAGAAGGGCCGCGTCAAGCTGTCGATGAAGGCGCTGATCGAACGCGAGCCGCAGGCGTCTGCCACGCAGGAGTGATGCGGCGGGGCGGCCCGCAGCCGCCCTGCGAATCGTTGCGCCATGAAAGCCATCGAAATCTCGTCGTACGGCAAGCCGGACGTGCTGCGTCCGGTCGAGCGACCCACGCCCTCGGCCGGCCCGGGCGAGGTGCTGATCCGCGTCAGTGCATCGGGTGTCAACCGGCCCGACGTCCTGCAGCGCAAGGGGCACTACCCGGTGCCGCCGGGGGGCTCCGATCTGCCGGGGCTGGAGGTCGCGGGCGTCATCGTCGATGGCGATCGTGAAGCCATGCGGTCCGCGGGCTTCAAACCCGGGGACCGAGTCTGTGCCTTGGTCGCGGGCGGCGGTTACGCCGAGCTGTGCGTGGCGCCCGTCGGGCAGTGCCTGCCGGTGCCGGGTGCGTTGAGCGACGTCGAGGCGGCCAGCCTGCCGGAAACCTTCTTCACCGTCTGGTCGAATGTGTTCGACCGCGGCGGATTGAAGGCCGGCGAGACGCTGCTCGTGCAGGGCGGCACCAGCGGCATCGGCGTGACGGCCATCCAGCTCGCCAAGGCGGCGGGTGCGACCGTGATCGCCACGGCCGGGTCCGACGCCAAGTGCGATGCCTGCCGGGCCCTCGGCGCCGACCACACGATCAACTACCGCAGCCAGGACTTCGCCGCCGAAGTGCTCGCCATCACCGGCAAGCGCGGCGCCGACGTCGTGCTCGACATGGTGGCCGGCGACTATGTCGCGCGCGAACTCTCCTGCCTGGCAGAGGATGGCCGTCTGGTCATCATCGCCGTGCAGGGCGGTGTGGAAGCACGCATCGACGCGGGCGTGGTGATGCGCAAGCGCCTCACCGTCACCGGCTCGACGCTGCGGCCGCGGCCCGTCGCGTTCAAGGCCGCCATCGCGCAATCGCTGCGCGCCAAGGTCTGGCCGTGGCTCGCTGCGGGCCAGGTCAAGCCGGTGATCTTCAAGACCTTCCCCGCCGAGCAGGCGGCGCAGGCGCACGCGCTGATGGAATCGAACGAGCACATCGGCAAGATCGTGCTCACGTGGTGAATCTTCGAGGAACTGACTTCATGCGTCGCAAACTGGTGGTGGGCAACTGGAAGATGAACGGCAACCGTGTTGCCAACGCCGAACTGCTGGCCGCGCTCAAGGAGGCCGAGCCCTGGGACGCGTCCGTCGCCGTGTGTGCCCCGTTTCCGTACCTCGCCGACGTGGCGCTGTCGCTCCAAGGAAGCCGCATCCAGTGGGGTGCGCAGGATTGCTCGGCCCATGAGCCGGGCGCCTACACCGGAGAGGTCGCCGCCGGCATGCTGGCCGAGTTCGGTTGCCATTTCGTGATCGTCGGGCACTCGGAACGCCGCGCCTACCACGGTGAGCCCGACCAGTTGGTGGCCGACAAGGCCAAGACCGCGCTTGCGCACAAGTTGACGCCGATCGTGTGCGTGGGCGAAACGCTGGCGGAGCGCGAGGCAGGCCGCACCGACGAGGTCGTGAAGCGGCAGTTGTCGGCGGTGATCCACACGCTCGGTCACTGCATCTCGCAGGTCGTGGTGGCCTACGAGCCGGTATGGGCGATCGGCACCGGCAAGACCGCCACGCCCGAGCAGGCTCAGGCGGTGCATGCACTGCTTCGCGCTCAACTGCATGCGGCCACGCAGAAGTCGGGCGAGATGCTGATCCTCTACGGCGGCAGCGTGAAGGCCGACAACGCCGCGCAACTCTTCGCACAACCGGACATCGACGGCGGCCTCATCGGCGGCGCGTCATTGAAGGCAGGCGACTTCGCCGCCATCTGCAAGGCCGCCGCCTGATCGGCGCGCCCTCAAGAACAAAACCCTGGAGCTCATAGCAAATGCAAATGTTGATGAATGTCGTGTTGGTGGTGCAGATCGTCACCGCGCTGGTCATGATCGGTCTGGTCCTGATCCAGCATGGCAAGGGCGCGGACATGGGGGCGTCCTTTGGCAGCGGCTCCTCGGGTAGCCTCTTCGGCGCTTCCGGCAGCGCCAACTTCTTGTCGCGTTCGACGGCGGTGTGCGCAGCGATCTTCTTTTGCTGCACCCTGGCCTTGGCCTACGACGCCAACAACCGTTCCGGTGCCGCGACGAGCGACAGCGTGCTCGACCGCGCGGGTGCAGCGCCCGCTGCCGCAAGTGCGCCGGCCAGCGTGCCTGCAGGGTCGGTGATTCCCGGTGCGGCCCCCGCCGTGCCGGTGCCCTCGCCTTCGGCTTCCACTCCGGCCTCGATCCCGGGCAGCAAGTGACGTGCGTGCAGGGCCTTTGCCCGGCGTCAAATCACGTTGTAGGTAAAACTGCAGCAGTGAGAACGCGAGGTGTTTGAGGTTAGAATTGCGGGCTGTCTGGTGAGCGATACCTCATGCAACCCAGGCGCCGTTGCTGGAAGTTGAACGGCACATCCGTTAGGCCGACGTGGTGAAATTGGTAGACACGCTATCTTGAGGGGGTAGTGGCGAAAGCTGTGCGAGTTCGAGTCTCGCCGTCGGCACCAAATCCATCGGCAAGGCGCTTACCCGGTGCCTTGCCGGATTCAGCAGCCTGACGCCACCATGAATCTCGGCCCCTACCTTCCTGTGATCTTGTTCATCCTGGTTGGTGTGGCGGTCGGTGTGGCGCCTCAGGTGCTGGGTTTTCTCTTCGGGCCGCGTCGTCCTGACGCCGCCAAGAACTCTCCCTACGAATGCGGTTTCGAGGCGTTTGAAGACGCCCGGATGAAGTTCGACGTGCGCTACTACCTGGTGGCCATCCTCTTCATCCTGTTCGACCTCGAAATCGCGTTTCTTTTCCCCTGGGCCGTGGCGCTGAACGAGATCGGCGCCGCGGGCTTCTGGGCCATGATGTTGTTCCTCGGCATCCTCGTCGTGGGTTTCGCCTACGAGTGGAAAAAAGGCGCCCTGGACTGGGAATGATTGCGAGGTAGTGCCGTGGGTATCGAAGGCGTTCTCAAAGAGGGCTTCATCACCACCAGTGTCGATGCCCTCGTCAACTGGTCGAAGACCGGCTCGCTGTGGCCGATGACGTTCGGCCTGGCCTGCTGTGCGGTCGAGATGATGCACGCGGGCGCGGCCCGCTACGACATCGACCGCTTCGGCATGCTGTTCCGACCCAGCCCGCGGCAGAGCGACTTGATGATCGTCGCCGGCACGCTGTGCAACAAGATGGCGCCGGCCCTGCGCAAGGTGTACGACCAGATGGCCGAGCCGCGCTGGGTGCTCTCGATGGGTTCGTGCGCGAATGGCGGCGGCTACTACCACTACAGCTACTCCGTCGTGCGCGGCTGCGACCGCATCGTGCCGGTGGACGTGTACGTCCCAGGCTGTCCCCCCACCGCCGAAGCGTTGCTCTACGGCATCCTGCAGCTGCAGGCCAAGATCCGCCGCGAAAACACGATCGCACGCTGAGTGCCCGCATGAGCAGACTCGACACACTCCAAACCGCGCTCGAAAGCGCGCTCGGCGACAAGATCAAGACCCTGGTCCGCGACCGAGGCGAGATCACGATCACCGTGTCCGCCGCCCACTACCTCGACGTTGCCACCCAGCTCCGCGATGACGGCACGCTGTACTTCGAGCAGCTCATCGACCTGTGCGGCGTCGACTATTCCTCGTACAAGGACGAGCCGCGCGATGGCCCGCGCTTTGCCGTCGTCTCGCACCTGCTGTCGGTGCGCCACAACTGGCGCGTGCGCCTGAAGGTCTTCTGCCCCGACGACGACTTGCCGACGGTGGCCGCGCTCACGCCGGTGTGGAACTCGGCCAACTGGTTCGAGCGCGAGGCCTTCGACCTTTACGGCATCCTGTTCGACGGCCACGTCGACCTGCGCCGCATCCTCACCGACTACGGCTTCATCGGCCACCCGTTCCGCAAGGACTTCCCCGTCAGCGGCCATGTGGAGATGCGCTACGACCCCGAGCAGAAGCGCGTGATCTATCAGCCGGTGACCATCGAGCCGCGCGAGATCACGCCGCGCATCATTCGCGAAGACAACTACGGCGGCCTGCACTGAAATGGCTGAGATCAAGAACTACACGCTGAACTTCGGGCCGCAGCACCCGGCCGCGCACGGTGTGCTGCGCCTCGTGCTCGAGCTCGACGGCGAGGTGATCCAGCGCGCCGACCCGCACATTGGCCTGCTGCACCGCGCGACCGAGAAGCTCGCCGAGACGCGCACCTACATCCAGTCGCTGCCCTACATGGACCGGCTGGACTACGTCTCGATGATGTGCAACGAGCACGCCTACTGCCTGGCCATCGAGAAGCTGCTGGGCATCGAGGTGCCGGAGCGTGCGCAGTACATCCGCGTGATGTTCGCCGAGATCACCCGCCTGCTGAACCACCTGCTGTGGCTCGGCGCGCACGGCCTCGACTGCGGCGCGATGAACATCCTCATCTACGCGTTCCGCGAGCGCGAAGATCTCTTCGACATGTACGAGGCCGCGTCGGGCGCGCGCATGCATGCGGCTTATTTCCGGCCGGGTGGTGTGTACCGCGACCTGCCGGACTCTATGCCGCAGTACAAGGCCTCGAAGATCCGCAATGCGCGCGCGCTTGCGCAGATGAACGAGAACCGCCAGGGCTCGCTGCTCGACTTCATCGAGACCTTCGCCAACAACTTCCCCAAGCGCGTCGACGAATACGAGACCCTGCTGACGGACAACCGCATCTGGAAGCAACGCACCGTCGGCATCGGCGTGGTCTCGCCCGAGCGCGCGCTCAACCTCGGTTTCACCGGTCCTATGCTGCGCGGGTCGGGCGTGCAGTGGGACCTGCGCAAGAACCAGCCCTACGACGTCTATGACCGCATGGACTTCGACATTCCCCTGGGCAGCAACGGGGACACCTACGACCGCTACCTGGTGCGCGTGGAAGAGATGCGCCAAGCCAACCGCATCATCCAGCAGTGCGTGAAGTGGCTGAAGGCCAATCCCGGCCCGGTGATCACCGACAACCACAAGGTCGCGCCGCCGTCTCGCGTCGAGATGAAATCGAGCATGGAAGAGCTGATCCACCACTTCAAGCTCTTCACCGAAGGCTTCCACGTGCCGGAGGGTGAGGTCTACTCGGCTGTCGAACACCCGAAGGGCGAGTTCGGCATCTACATCGTGAGCGATGGGGCCAACAAGCCGTATCGCCTGAAGATTCGTCCCCCCGGCTTCCCGCATCTCGCGGCGCTGGATGAAATGTCGCGCGGCCACATGATCGCCGACGCGGTGGCCGTGATCGGCACCATGGACATCGTGTTTGGAGAGATCGACCGGTGAGTGCCGCAACCGCAACCCTCAGCGAGACCACGCGCGCCCGCTTCGACCGCGAGGTCGCCAAGTACCCCGCCGACCAGAAGCAGTCGGCCGTGATGGCCTGCCTCTCGATCCTGCAGCAGGAGCAGGGCTACGTGTCGGCCGAGGGTGAGCGCCTGGTCGCCGACTACCTCGACATGCCGCCCATCGCGGTGCACGAGGTCACGACCTTCTACAACATGTACAACCAGCAGCCGCTGGGCACCTTCAAGCTCAACGTCTGCACCAACCTGCCATGCCAGCTGCGCAACGGGCAGGGCGCGCTCAACCACGTGTGCGAGAAGCTCGGCGTGGAAGAGGGCGGCACCACGGCCGACGGCCTCTTCACCGTCCAGAAGAGCGAGTGCCTGGGTGCCTGTGCCGATGCGCCGGTGATGCTGGTCAACGACCGCCAGATGTGCAGCTTCATGGACAACCAGCGGCTTGATGCGCTGGTCGACACGCTGCGCGCCGGCGCCAAGAAGTGAGTCTGACGATGCAACCCCAGATCGACCTGTCGCAGTTCCAGGCCAAGGGCACGGAGACCTGCTTCCACGGCCGCCACATCGGCGCTCAGATCTATGACGGCCTGGACGGCAAGAACTGGTCGCTGAAGGATTACGAAGCGCGCGGCGGCTACCAGGCGCTGCGCCGCATCCTCCAGGGCGGCAACGGCCTGGAGCCGATGACGCCCGAGCAGGTGATCGCCGAGGTCAAGACCTCGGGCCTGCGCGGCCGCGGTGGCGCGGGCTTCCCGACAGGCCTCAAGTGGAGCTTCATGCCCCGCATGTACCCGGGCGCGAAGTACCTCGTCTGCAACTCCGACGAGGGCGAGCCGGGCACCTGCAAGGACCGCGACATCCTCATGTTCAACCCGCACATCGTGATCGAGGGCATGGCCATTGCCGCCTTCGCGATGGGCATCGCCACCGGCTACAACTACATCCACGGCGAGATCTTCGAGGTCTACGAACGCTTCGAAGCCGCGCTCGAAGAAGCGCGTGCCGCGGGCTATCTCGGCAACAACCTCTTCGGCTCGTCGTTCAGCTTCCAGCTTCATGCCGCGCACGGGTTCGGCGCCTACATCTGCGGCGAAGAGACGGCGCTGCTCGAGTCGCTCGAAGGCAAGAAGGGCCAGCCGCGCTTCAAGCCGCCGTTCCCGGCCAGCTACGGCCTCTACGGCAAGCCGACCACGATCAACAACACCGAGACCTTCGCGGCGGTGCCCTGGATCATCCGCAACGGCGGCCAGAAGTACCTCGAGATCGGCAAGCCCAACAACGGCGGCACCAAGATCTTCTCGGTGGTGGGCGACGTCAACCAGCCCGGCAACTTCGAAGTGCCCCTCGGCACGCCGTTCCCCAAGCTGCTCGAACTCGCCGGCGGTGTGCGCAGCGGCCGCAAGCTCAAGGCCGTGATTCCTGGTGGCTCGTCGGCCCCGGTGTTGCCGGCCTCGATCATGAACGAGTGCACGATGGACTACGACTCCATCGCCAAGGCCGGCTCCATGCTGGGCTCGGGTGCCGTCATCGTGATGGACGACTCGCGCTGCATGGTCAAGAGCCTCCTGCGCCTGTCGTACTTCTACATGCACGAGAGCTGCGGCCAGTGCACCCCGTGCCGCGAAGGCACGGGCTGGCTCTTCCGCATGGTCGAGCGCATCGCCAACGGCCAGGGCCGCATGGAAGACATCGACCTGCTCAACTCGGTGGCCGACAACATCCAGGGCCGCACCATCTGCGCGCTGGGCGATGCCGCTGCGATGCCGGTGCGCGCCATGATCAAGCACTTCCGCGATGAGTTCGTCCACCTCATCGAGCACAAGACCAGCGTGGTCCCGGCCTACGTCTGACGCGGGCCCCCAAGGCAACACGACATGATCGAAATCGAACTCGACGGGAAGAAGGTAGAGGTTGCCGAAGGCAGCATGGTGATGCATGCGGCCGACAAGGCCGGCACCTACATCCCGCACTTCTGTTACCACAAGAAGCTCTCCATCGCCGCCAACTGCCGCATGTGCCTGGTCGAGGTGGAGAAGGCTCCGAAGCCCATGCCCGCCTGCGCCACGCCGGTCACGCAGGGCATGATCGTTCGCACCAAGAGCGACAAGGCCATCAAGGCCCAGCAGGGCGTGATGGAGTTCCTGCTGATCAACCACCCGCTCGACTGCCCCATCTGCGACCAGGGCGGCGAGTGCCAGCTGCAAGACCTGGCCGTGGGCTATGGCGGTTCGTCGTCCCGCTACACCGAAGAAAAGCGAGTGGTCTTCCACAAGGAAGTCGGCCCGCTGCTCTCGATGGAGGAGATGAGCCGCTGCATCCACTGCACCCGCTGCGTGCGTTTCGGCCAGGAAGTGGCCGGCATCATGGAATTGGGCATGGTGCACCGGGGCGAGCACTCCGAGATCACCACCATCACCGGTGACACCGTCGATTCCGAACTGTCGGGCAACATGATCGACCTGTGCCCGGTCGGCGCCATCACGAGCAAGCCCTTCCGCTACCAGGCGCGCACCTGGGAGTTGTCGCGCCGCAAGAGCGTGAGCTCGCACGACAGCACCGGTGCCAACCTGATCGTGCAGGTGAAGAACCACAAGGTGCTGCGCGTGGTGCCGCTCGAGAACGAAGACGTCAACGAGTGCTGGCTGGCCGACCGCGACCGCTTCTCCTACGAAGCCGTCAACAGCGAAGACCGCCTGACCGCGCCCATGCTCAAGCAGGGCGGCGAGTGGAAGACAGTCGACTGGACCACCGCGCTCGAATACGTGGCCAATGGCCTGAAGCAGATCAAGACCGACCACGGCGCCAAGGCCATCGGCGCACTGGGCTCGGCCCACAGCACGACCGAAGAACTGCACCTCCTGGCCAAGCTGGTACGCAGCCTGGGCAGCGAGAACATCGACTTCCGCCTGCGCCATGCCGATTTCGCCAACACTGCCGGCGTGCGCTGGCTCGGCACCTCGATCGCCTCGCTCTCCACGCTGCAGAGCGCGCTGGTCGTGGGCTCCTTCCTGCGCAAGGACCACCCGCTCTTCGCCCAGCGCATCCGCCAGGCGGCGCGCAAGGGTGCGAAGGTGTCGCGCATCCATGCCGTGGCCGACGACTGGCTGATCCCGACCTCGAACGACCTCATCGTCGCCCCCAGCCTGTGGACGCAGGCGCTGGCCGAAGTGGCAAGCGCCGTTGCGGCGGGCAAGGGCGTGACGGCACCGGTACAAGCCGACGCGACCGACGCGGCCAAGGCCATCGCCGCCGCGTTGCTGGCGGGCGAACGCAAGGCCGTGCTGCTCGGCAACGCGGCGGCCCAGCATCCGCAGGCGAGCCAGCTGCTGGCGCTCGCGCAATGGATCGGCGAGCAGACCGGTGCCTCGGTCGGCTACCTCACCGAAGCGGCTAATACCGTCGGTGCACAACTCGTCAACGCGCTGCCCGGCCACGGTGGCCTGAACGCTGGCCAGATGCTGTCGGACGGTGGCCTGAAGGCTGTGCTGCTGCTCAACACCGAGCCGGCGTACGACGCTGCGAACCCGGCCGCCGCCCGCGAAGCGCTGAACGGCGCGCAGATGGTGGTCGCGCTCACCCCGTTCAAGAATGCCGCCGTCGACAACGCCGATGTGCTGCTGCCCATCTCGCCGTTCACCGAAACCTCTGGCACCTTCGTCAACGCCGAGGGTCGCGTGCAAAGCTTCCACGGCGTCGTGAAGCCGCTGGGCGACACGCGTCCGGCCTGGAAGGTGCTGCGCGTGCTCGGCAACATGCTGGGCGCGAAGGGCTTCGAGTTCGAGACCTCGGAAGAGGTGAGGGCGGAAGCGCTGGGCGACCTGGGCACCGTCGCCGGCCGCCTGAGCAACAAGGCGGCCGTTGCACCGGCCAGCGTCGCCAAGGCCGCTGCGGGCCTGGAGCGCATCGCCGACGTGCCGATCTCCAGCACCGATTCGCTGGTGCGCCGCGCCACCTCGCTGCAGCTCACCGCCGACGCCAAGCCGCCGGTGGCCGACATCCCGTCCGCCCTGTGGCTGCAACTCGGCCTGAGTGAAGCTGCCTCGGTGCGTGTCTCGCAAGGCCAGGCGCAGGCCGTGCTGCCCGCACGCCTTGACGCGTCGCTCGCCGCCACCACCGTGCGCGTGCCGGCCGGTCATCCGTGCACCGCCTCGCTGGGCGCGATGTTCGGTGCCATCACCGTGGAGAAGGCCTGACCATGGTCGACCTGTTCAACCAGTTCACGCAGGCCTACCCGAACACCTGGGCGGTGGCCTGGAGCCTGATCAAGATCATCGCGCTCGTGGCGCCGCTGATGATCTGCGTCGCCTACCTCACGCTCTGGGAGCGCAAGGCCATCGGCTGGTCGCAGATCCGCCCGGGCCCGAACCGCGTGGGCCCGCTCGGCCTCCTGCAGCCGATCGCCGATGCGGTGAAGCTGATCTTCAAGGAGATCATCCTCCCGACGGCAGCCAACAAGGGCCTCTTCCTGCTCGGCCCGATCATGACCATCATGCCGGCGCTCGCCGCGTGGGCGGTCGTGCCGTTCGGCCCTGAGAAGGCGGTGTCCAACATCAACGCCGGCCTGCTGTTCCTGATGGCGATCACCTCGATGGAGGTCTACGGCGTCATCATTGCCGGCTGGGCATCCAACTCGAAGTACGCCTTCCTCGGCGCGCTGCGCGCGTCGGCGCAGATGGTGAGCTACGAAATCGCGATGGGCTTCGCGCTCGTCGTGGTGCTCATGGTGTCCGCCAGCCTCAACATGACCGAGATCGTGCTCGGCCAGAACAAGGGCACGTTCGCCTCGGCGGGCTGGAACTTCCTGTCATGGAACTGGCTGCCTCTGCTGCCGATCTTCGTCGTCTACTTCATCTCGGGCCTGGCCGAAACCAACCGCCACCCGTTCGACGTGGTGGAAGGCGAATCAGAAATCGTCGCCGGCCACATGATCGAGTACTCGGGCATGGCCTTCGCCATGTTCTTCCTGGCCGAGTACGCCAACATGATCCTCGTCTCGGCGCTGGCCGTGACCATGTTCCTCGGCGGCTGGCTGGCACCGATCTCGTTCTCGGCATTTGGCATGGAAACGCCGGCCTGGATCCAGGCGTCCGCATGGTTCTGGGACTGGTTCTGGTTCTTCGGCAAGACCTTCGTGATCGTCACGATCTTCCTGTGGGTGCGGGCGACCTTCCCGCGATTCCGCTACGACCAGATCATGCGTCTGGGCTGGAAGATCTTCATCCCCGTCACGCTCGTGTGGCTGGTGGTCGTGGGCCTGTGGATCCAGTCCCCGTGGAACATCTGGAAGTAAGAGGGTGAAGCCATGAGCGCTGTTGCATCCGTCAAGAACCTTTTTTCGAGCTTCCTGCTCACCGAGCTCTTCAAGGGCATGGCACTGACCGGGCGCCACTTCCTGTCGCGCACGATCACCGTGCAGTTCCCGGAAGAGAAGACCCCGCTGTCGCCGCGTTTCCGCGGCCTGCACGCGCTGCGCCGCTACGAGAACGGCGAAGAGCGCTGCATCGCCTGCAAGCTGTGCGAAGCGGTGTGCCCGGCGCTGGCCATCACGATCGAGTCCGACATCCGTGATGACGGCTCCCGCCGCACCACGCGCTACGACATCGACCTGACCAAGTGCATCTTCTGCGGCTTCTGCGAAGAGAGCTGCCCGGTCGACTCGATCGTCGAGACCCACATCTTCGAATACCACGGCGAAAAGCGCGGCGACCTGTACTTCACCAAGGACATGCTGCTGGCCGTGGGCGACCGCTACGAAAAGGAAATCGCGGCCAACAAGGAGGCTGACGCGCGCTATCGCTGAACAAGCGCCCGTTCGGACCGAGGTGTCGCCATTCGA
>DASWSY010000221.1:0-1857 GCA_036402415.1 Rhizobacter sp.
CAGCGGGCGCTTGCCGCCTCCAGCACGCCGCTGTCGACCGGCGACCTCAAGGCCGCCACGCTGCAGGCCATCAAGCGCCTTCGCGCCGACCCCGCCGTGCTGTATGCCGAGCCCAACTACATCCGCCGCCGCCTCGCCACGCCGGTCGACACCTACTACAACCTGCAGTGGCACTACCCGCTCATCAACCTGCCGGCCGCGTGGGACATCACCACCGGCAGCAACGCGGTGACGGTGGCGGTGATCGACACCGGCGTGCTGCTCGGCCACCCCGACCTGCAGGGCCAGCTCGTCGCCGGCTACGACTTCATCACCGACCCGGCCAACGCCAACGACGGCAACGGCCCCGACAACGACCCCAACGATGCCGGCGACCACGGCATGCCCGACGGCTCGAGTTCCTTCCACGGCACGCACGTGGCCGGCACGATCGCGGCATCGAGCAACACCGCGCGCGGCGTGGCTGGCGTGGCCTGGGGCGCGCGCATCATGCCGCTGCGCGTGCTTGGCACGCGCGGCGGCACCTCGTTCGACATCACGCAGGCCGTGCTCTACGCCGCGCGCCTCACCAACGGCTCGGGCACCCTGCCGGCGCAGCGCGCCGACATCATCAACCTGAGCCTGGGCGGCACCGGCTCCTCGCAGGCCGAGCAGAACGCCTACGCCCAGGCCCGCGCGGCCGGCTCGATCATCGTCGCGGCGGCGGGCAACGAGGGCAACGCCGTGTCGTTCTACCCGGCCTCGTACAACGGCGTGATCTCGGTCAGCGCGGTGGGCATCCGCCGCACGCTCGCGAGCTACTCCAACTTCGGCCCCCACGTCGACGTGACGGCCCCGGGCGGCGACAGCGGCGACGTGAACGGCGACGGCTACATCGACTTCATCGCCAGCACGCACGGCGACGACAGCTCGGGCACCCTCGCCTACACCTACGGGCTGCAGCAGGGCACCTCGATGGCGGCGCCGCACGTGGCCGGCGTGCTGGCGCTGATGAAGTCGGTGAAGCCTGACCTCGACCCCGACGACGTCGACCGCCTGCTCGCCGCCGGCCGGCTCACCCAGGAGCTGGGGGCACCGGGCCGCGACGACAGCTTCGGCCACGGTCTCATCGATGCACTGAAGGCCGTGCAGGCGGCGCGCGACGACGGCGCCGGCCCGACGCCGGCGGTGCTCACCGCCACGCCCAACGCGCTCAACTTCGGCGCCGGCACCAGCACGCAGACCCTGGTGCTCGGCAACGGCGGCACCGAAGCCCTGAGCGTGACCGCGGTCAACGTGGTGCCGGCCGCGGGCTGGCTCACCGTGAGCGCGCCCACCGCCGCCAACGGCCTGGGCACCTACACCCTCACCGTCAACCGCGGCACGCTCGCGCCGGGGGCCTACAGCACGAGCCTGCAGATCGTGTCGTCGGCCAACACCGTGACCGTGCCGGTGACGATGCAGGTGGTGGCCGGGGGCGGCACGCCCCCGAGCGCCAACCTCGGCGTGATGTACGTGCTGCTGGTGAACCCCGACACCCTGACCGCCGTCGACCAGCGGCAGGTCTTGGCGGTCAACGGCGTCTACAGCTACCAGTTCACCAACGTCGCGGCCGGCACCTACCTGGTGGTGGCCGGCAGCGACCCCGACAACGACGACAGCATCTGCGACGCCGCCGAAGCCTGCGGCGCCTACCTGACGCTCGACGAACCGGTGCGGGTGACGGTCGACGCCAACCGCAGCGGACTCAACTTCAACGCCGGCTTCATGACCTCGATCGGCGCCGGCGCCGCGGGTGCGACCCCGCTCGCGCGCAGCGGCGGCATGAAGCGGCTCACCGGGAACACCCCATGAACAGACTCACCCTCTCTGTCGCGC
>DASWSY010000222.1:0-2343 GCA_036402415.1 Rhizobacter sp.
GATGCCGTAGGCGATCGCGTAGATCGCCCTGGGGCCGGGGTCGGTGATCGGCATGAGGCCGGGGTGGGTCTGCGCCGACATGAGCGCCACGAGGCCGCCGATCGACCCCAGCACGAGGTGCCAGCCCCAGCGGCGTGCGAGCACGTCCAGCAGCGCGCGCTGTCGCCCGAGCGCCCAGCCGATGCCGAACACGTAGGCATAGATGAAAAGCGGGCCCGGGGGCGGGACCAGCGTGTAGCCCGGGGTGGGCACGCCGAGGATGACGATCCAGTCGGGCGTGAGGAAGAGCGCGAGCGCCACCGGCGCGGCCAGCAGCAGGGCGGCCGCGGGCGTGTTCAGCACACGCCTCGTCGCCCGGTCGAGCGCCGCGCCCTCGGGGTCGACCTGCCGCCACGCCGCCCGCAGCAGCAGCACCAGGCCGTACAGCCACAGCAGCAGGTAGAGAAACCACAGGTGCAGGAAGTTGGGGCGGGCTTCCTGCAGGAAGCCCGGCAGCGGGTCGGGCAGCGTGCCGCCGTGGCGCTGCGCCACCGCCCACAGCACCACTGCCGCGATGGCCACGAAGCACAGCCCCCAGCCCACCACCAGGGGCGCGAGGATGCGCTGCGCGCGGTTGCGGCAGAAGCCACCCACGCCCCGGCGCGCGAGCAACTGCTGCGCGAAGAAGCCGGCCACGAGGAAGAACACCGGCATGCGGAAGACGTGGATCACCACTATCAGCAGCGCGAGCAGCGGGCTCTGCTGCACGTCGGCGATGGGCCACATCTGCGGCACCTCCTCCACACCGGGGATGAACGACAGCGTGGAATGCAGCACCACGCCCAGCAGCAGCGCGGCGGCCCGCACGGCGTCGAGCGCGTGCAGGCGGGCGGCCGGCCCGCCCACGCCCTCAGGCCGTGCGGTCGTCAAGGTGGCGGCTGGCCGACGCGGCGCCCACCGCGCCCAGGAAGCCGGCGATCACCAGCACGTACCAGAGCGGCAGCGTGCTGCTCTCGCCCGTCACGAGCGAGGCCGCGCGCAGCACGAGGCCCGCGGCCGAGGCGAGCGCGAGTGCCAGCAGCGCCCACGCGATGAACTGCGCCAGGCCGCGGATCTGCGCCGTGCGGGCCCCCACGACGAAGAGCACGAAGCCGGTGATGCACAGCAGCGGGAACAGCACCCACAAGGTCGCGTCGACCGAGCCGGCGATGAAGCCGAGCGGCGCCGCCACGAGCACGGCGCCGGCGAACAAGCCCAGGGCCACCAGCAGTGCGCCCGCGATCAGCAAAGCCATGTCTGTCTCCCCATGTGCGTGGACCGGGGCATCTTCTCACAGGGGTTTCGCGGCGCTACGACGCGTGGCCCTCCGCGGCCAGCGGCTCGGGCCGCGTGCGCAGCGCCCACACCACGCCGGCCACCAGCAGCACGATGCCGGCGAAGGTCTCGGGCGCAGGCCACTGACCGCGCAGCACGAAGGCGTAGCTGAGCGCGGCCAGCGTCTCGAACACGATCAACTGCCCAGCCAGGCTGGGCGGCAGGCGCTGGCTCGCTTCGTTCCAGCACACCGTGCCCAGCCACGAGGCGAAGAGGCCGATGGCGAACATCAGCAGCAGGAAGTCGGCCGCACGCGGGCCGAAGGGCATGGGGAACGTGTCGCCCGCCAGCGCGCTCCAGAGCCAGGTGCCGGCATACCCCAGGAGCGCGAGCGGCAGCGTCGCGATGCCCTGTGCCGTGGCCCAGCTTCGCGGGTTGCGGTCGGGGTGGGCGCGCAGCCACTCGGCGTTGCGCAGGGGGTACCAGGTCCAGCAGGCCACCGCCCCCACCGCGAGCAGTGCGCCGAGGGTATAGCGGCCGGCGTCGGCCGACGGGTCGGCGCGCAGGTGGCGGAGCTCGACGTGGTTCACGAGCGCGATGCCGGCGCCGATGAGCGCGAGCGAGGGCAGCAGGCGCGCCCAGGGCAACCGGGCTTCGCGGCGCCCGCTCGCGCCCTGCGTGCGCAGGTTCGCGGTGACCGCGATCACCACCGGCAGCGTGCCGATGATCATGGTCGGCAGCGGCCCGCCGGCGCGCTGGATGGCGCTCGCGAGAAAGAGGTAGTAGACGACGTTGCCCACGGCGGCGAGCTTCAGCGCCTCGACCCAGTCGGCGCGCGACAGCTCGCGCAGGCGCGCGCGGTCGAGCCAGGCGAGCGGCAGCGCGATCAGGCCGAAAGCGAGGTAGCGGCCGAAGGACTGCAGCGTGGCCGGGTACTCGGCCAGCATCAAGGGCCCCACGAAGACGAGGCCCCACATCAGGCCGGCGGCCAGGGCGAAGAGGAATCCAGCGGTCATCCGGCCAGTGTCGGTCAGGCGCGCGGGCGGGGTC
>DASWSY010000223.1:0-1988 GCA_036402415.1 Rhizobacter sp.
CGGTGTGGAGCGACATCGCCATCACGCTCGACTCGCACAACCGCCTGCACATCGCCCACCCCACCTTCTGGCAGAAGGGCGACGGCAGCGCGGTCGCGCCCTTCACCGCCATCAAGGCCGAGCAGGTGCGCGCCGGCGAGTACCTGCCGCGCGACCCCGCGATGCTGCCCCGCGCCCTGGCCTACCTCGACGCGCTCGACGCCCGGGGCCGCTACACCCTGATGGTGTGGCCGGTGCACTGCGAGGTGGGCAGCTGGGGCCACAACGTGCACGCCGACGTGCGCAACGCCTACAACGTCTGGGAGACCCAGCAGCTCAAGGTGGTGCGCAAGGTGATGAAGGGCGGCAACACCTTCACCGAGCACTACAGCGCGCTGCAGGCCGAAGTGCCCGACGCCGACGACCCCGAGACCCTGCTCAACCGCTCGCTGCTCGCAGCGCTCGACACCGCCGACCTGCTGGTCATCGCCGGCGAGGCCAGCAGCCACTGCGTGAAGGCGACCACCGAAGACATCGTCGACCACCTGCCCGGCGGCCGGCCGGAACGCATCGTGCTCCTCACCGATTGCATGAGCCCGGTGGGCGGCTTCCAGGCGCAGCACGAGGCCTTCCTGGCCGACATGAGCGGGCGGGGCGTGCAACTGGCCACCACCGCCGACCTGCTGCCCGAGTTGCTGGCCACCTCACGCTGAAGAAGGTTTTCCATGACCCCCGTCATCCGGCACCTGCTCGAGACCGACCTCTACAAGTTCACCATGTGGCAAACCTTGCTGCATGGACATCCGCAAGCGCAGGCCGAGTACCGCTTCGTCTGCCGCAACCAGCCGGCCTACCCGCTGGCCGAGCTGCTGCCCGAGCTGAACGCGCAGCTCGACCACCTGTGCAGCCTGTCGTTCCGAGAGGAGGAGCTGGCGTATCTGGGCGGCCTGCGCTTCATCAAGAGCGACTTCGTCGACTTCCTGCGCATCTTCCGTTTCCAGCGCCGTTTCATCGAGGCGCGCGCCCGGGGCCCTTTGCTGGAAATCGTGGCCCGGGGGCCGCAGGTGCACGTGATGGGCTTCGAGATCTACGTGCTCGCGATCGTCAACGAGCTGTACTTCCGCCGCTTCGAGCAGGCGCCCGCGCTGGCCGAGGGCCGTCGCCGCTTGCAGGCCAAGCTCGCGCAGCTGCGCGCCTTCGAGGCCGAGCCGGCGCGCGCCCACCCCTTCGAGTTCTTCGACTTCGGCGTGCGGCGGCGCTTCAGCGGCGCCTGGCAGGAAGAGGTGGTGGCGACGCTGAAGGAAAACGTGCCCCAGTTCTTCAAGGGCAGCTCCAACGTGCACCTCGCACGCACGCTGGGCCTCGTGCCCATCGGCACCATGGCGCACGAGTACCTGCAGGCCTACCAGGCTTTCGGCGTGCGGCTGCGTGATTTCCAGAAGGCGGCACTCGAAGACTGGGTGCAGGAATACCGAGGCGACCTCGGCGTGGCGCTCACCGACGTGGTCGGCATGGACGCCTTCCTCGCCGACTTCGACCTCTACTTCGCGAAACTCTTCGACGGCCTGCGCCACGACTCGGGCGACCCGGTGGTGTGGGGCGAGAAGGCATTGGCGCACTACGCGAAGCTGCGCATCGACGCGCGCACCAAGCGCCTCGTCTTCAGCGACGGGCTGGACCTGCCCACCGCCTTCCGGCTCTACCGCCACTTCGCCGACCGCACCCAGACCGGCTTCGGCATCGGCACCTCGCTCAGCAACGACGTCGGCCTCGTGCCGCTCAACATCGTGATGAAGCTGACGCACTGCAACGGCCAGCCGGTCGCGAAACTCTCCGACTCGCCGGGCAAGACCCTGTGCGAGGACCACACCTTCCTGGCCTACCTGCGCCAGGTCTTCAACGTGAAGGAGGTGACTTGATGCTCCACATCGCCGTCGCCCAGCTCGACTACTTCGTCGGTGACATCGAAGGCAATGCGCAGAAGATGATCGCGGCCGCCCAGCAGGCGG
>DASWSY010000224.1:0-2371 GCA_036402415.1 Rhizobacter sp.
GAAGAGATCCACTGCGCGCAGTTCCCCGGCTCGCTGGTCGGCCAGATCTTTGCCGACCAGATGGGCGTGACCATCCGCCACCATGCGCTGGAGTCCGGCTGCTTCGTCGTCAACGCCACCGGCTGGCTGCACGAGGCGCAGGTGCGCGCCGTCACGGCCGACGAGAAGCTGCAGGGCGCGCTGCGCGGGGGCTGCCACACCGCCATCGTGTCGCCCGAGGGCAAGTACCTCGCCGAGCCGCTGACCGAGGGCGAAGGCCTGGTGATCGCCGACCTCGACATGGCGCTCATCACCAAGCGCAAACGCATGATGGATTCGGTGGGCCACTACGCGCGCCCCGAGCTGCTGAGCCTCGTGATCCGCCGCGATGCGACCAGCACCACGCAGCCGTGGCCCTCTTCGCCATCGCCATCGCCCTCTCAAGAAGCCGCCCTCTCGTTGCCCGAAGGAGCCCCCCATGACTGAAGCCCTCGCGATGCCCGAGGCCTCGCGCGCCCGGATGACCGAGCTGCAGTCGCAGGGCCTGCGTCTGCTCGACCCCGGCGCGGGCGCGGCCAGCCGCCGCGGCGGCGCCGGCCCGTCGGACCACAAGGCAGTGACGGTCGACGGCGTGACGCTGATGGTGCCGGTGCACACGCACACCGCCTTCAGCTCGCCCTTCGTCGCCGACGCACCCGGGCCCGATGGCCGCAGCGTGCTTCGGCGCGGCAGCATCCCCATCGCGAGCGTGAGCTTCCCGCGGCAGCCGCGCTTCTATGCGCGCAGCACGGCCGACGGCATTCCGTATTCGCACATCGCCACGCTGCACGGCAGCGACGTGCTCGCCACCACCGTGCTGCAGACCTGCATCCGCTACGAAAGCCGGCGCAAGGCCTGCCGCTTCTGCGCCATCGGCCAGTCGCTCGCGGCCGGGCGCACCGTCGCGCACAAGACACCGGCGCAGCTGGCCGAGGTGGCGAAAGCCGCGGTCGAGCTCGATGGCGTGAAGCACATGGTGATGACCACCGGCACGCCGCCCACGCCCGACCGTGGCGCGAAGGTGCTGTGCGACAGCGCCGAGGCCATCCGCGCCGCGGTCGACCTGCCGCTGCAGGCGCAGTGCGAGCCGCCCGACACCGATGCGTGGTTCCAGCGCATGAAGGACGCAGGCGTCGACACGCTGGGCATGCACCTCGAAGTGATCGGCGACGAGCTGCGCCGCGAGATCCTGCCCGGCAAGGCCGAGGTGCCGATGAGCCGCTATTGGGATGCGTTCGAGGCGGCGGTCGAGGTGTTCGGCCGCGGGCAGGTCAGCACGTATCTGCTGGCCGGCCTGGGCGACAGCGCCGAGCTGCTGCTGTCGACCAGCGAGCGGCTGCTGGCGATGGGCGTCTACCCCTTCGTCGTGCCCTTCGTGCCCATCAGCGGCACGCCGCTCGAAGACCGCCCCGCCCCGTCGGCCGAATTCATGCGCAGTGTGCTGGAGCCGCTGGGCCGGCTGGTGGCTGATGCAGGCCTGCGCGCCGGCGACATCAAGGCGGGTTGCGGGCGTTGCGCGGCCTGCTCCACCTTGTCTCGCTACGAGGCCCCGCTCGCCGTCTGAAGGAGCACACGATGCAGCTTCATGCCTTCGAACCGCAGCCCTGGTGCGAGCTCGACCCGTCGTACACGCCGCAGGGCTTTCGCATCCAGTGGGCGAGCGACGCGTGGATGGAACGCGAAGCACTGGCGCTGCGCCGGCAGGTGTTCTGCGAAGAGCAAGGTCTCTTCGTGGGCGACGACCTCGACGAGATCGACCGCCACGAGCCGAGCACGCGCTCGCTGGTGGCGCTCACCTGCCTGGCGGGCGAGGCCGACGAGGTGATCGGCACCGTGCGCATCCACCAGGCCGCACCCGGCGTGTGGTGGGGCTCGCGCCTGGCGGTGCGGGCCGACTGGCGGCAGCACAAGCGGCTGGGCTCCAGCCTCATTCGCCTGGCGGTGAGCAGCGCGCATGCGCTCGGCTGCGACGAATTCCTCGCCCACGTGCAGGCGCAGAACGTGCCGCTCTTCCAGCGCCTGAACTGGGAGCTGCTCGAGATGCGCGAGCTGCACGGCCGGCCGCACGGCTGGATGCGCGCCTCGCTCGCGCACTACCCGCCTTGCCCCACGCCGTACGCCGGCTTCGTGCTCACGCAGAACTGACACGGCGATGAACCACCTGACGCAACTCGCCGAGGCGCTGCGCCAAAGCCGCGGCTTCGCGCACAAGCGCGACATCGCGGCGGTGCTGCCGCAGCTCGGCTCGGTGGCCGGCCTCACGAGCGTGCCCAACGGCGACGACTGCGCGGTACTACCCGATGCGAGCGGCGACGGCCACCTGCTGCTCGCCATCGAAGGCCTGGTGCAGGAC
>DASWSY010000225.1:0-25112 GCA_036402415.1 Rhizobacter sp.
CGTCGGTCCTCATGGCCTTCGGACTGCCCAAGCCTCCCGCGCAGAAGCTCGCGCCCGGCATCGTGCTGGAGCAGGCGATTCCCCAGCAGTTCGGCGACTGGCGACTCGACGCGTCTCAGGGATCGCTGGTGGTCAACCCGCAGACCCAGCAACTGCTGGACAAGCTCTACGGCCAGGTCCTCACCCGCACCTACGTGAACCCCAAGGGCTACCGCATCATGCTGTCGGTCGCCTCGGGCAGCCATGAGCGCGGCGCGCTGCAGGCCCATCGGCCGGAGGTCTGCTATCCGGCGCAGGGCTTCAGCCTCCTGCACAGCGAGAGCGCGGAGATCACGACGCTCTACGGCACGATTCCCGGCCGTCGCATGAACACGCAGCTCGGCACCCGCATCGAGCCGGTCACCTACTGGTTCACGCTCGGCGAGCAAGCGGTGCGCTCGCGCTTCGAACAGCGCATGGCGGAGATCCGCACCATGCTCACGGGGCAGATCCCAAACGGGCTGCTGTTCCGCGTGTCATCGATCGACCCGGCGACGAGGAATGCCTACGCCGCACACGACCGCTTCGTGAACGAGCTGCTCGCCGCTGTCGCATCGCGCGATCGAGTGCGCCTGAGCGGTCTGCAGGCCCTCCATCCGCACGCCAAAGCGATGTGAGCGGCACGCGCGGAGTGAACTTTTCACACCGCTGGCGCAGCCTGGAATTCGCCCCCTCAATCCGGGTGCGGGCCGGAACAACCTCAACCGCTACACTCAAAAACTTCAGGGTCTCAGCGCGCGCCTGCGAGCACTCAGGCCCGCTTTCGATGCCAACGCGATCCTTGACGACCCCGGTCCGGAGACAGCCTGAATGAACCTGCAGCGACAACCCGGCAAGCACTTCGCTTGGCCTGCCCTTGTTGCCTGGATCGCCGTGGCGGCTGGCGCATTTCTCGCCGGCTGCAGCAAGTCGGAAGACAAGGCCGCCTCCCAGGTGGCCGCCAAGGTGAACAAGCAGGAAGTCACCATCCACCAGATCAACTTCGTGCTGGAGCAGCAACGCGGGCTCAAGCCCGAGCAGGCCGAAGCCGCCCGCAAGCAGGTGCTCGAGCGTCTGATCGACCAGGAGCTTGCCATCCAGAAGATGAGCGAGATCAAGCTCGACCGCGATCCGCGCGTGATGCAGCAGCTGGAGGCTGCGCGCCGCGAAGTGCTGGCCCGTGCGTACTACGAGCGTGTTGGAGAAGGGGCCAGCAAGCCGAGCGACGCGCAGATCTTCACGTACTACAACGACAACCCGGCGCTGTTCGCCGAACGCCGTGTCTATCGCCTCCAGGAATGGCTCATCGAAGCCACGCCAGCCCAGGTAGACGCCCTGCGCGAGAAGGCGCAGTCAGACAAGGCGGTCGCCGAACTCACCGACTACCTGCGGGCCAACAACTTCAAATTCGACTTCAACCAGGCCGTTCGCCCCGCGGAGCAACTGCCGCTCGACAGCCTGGCCTCGCTCGCGAAGATGAAGGACGGCGAAACGCTGATCGTTCCCAAGCCGAACGGCCTGCTGGTGATCGCCGTGGTGGGCTCGCGACTGGAGCCGGTCGAACTTGCCCGCGCGCGTCCGGCCATCGAGCAGTTCCTGCTCAACGACCAGAAGCGGCGCATCATCGCGGACGACGTCAAGGCCCTGCGTGCGGCCTCCACCATCCGCTACGTCGGCGCCTTCGCCGACACGCCGAAGGCCGCACCCGCGTCGGCCAGCACGGCGCCAGAGGCCGCGGCGCCTGGCGCGTCGGCCAACAGCGAGGCCAACCCGAAATGACGAACAACGCCCTGCGCCGGGCCCTCCACTTCGCCTGCGCGGCCGCCCTGCTGGCCGGGCTGAGCTTCGCCGGCATCGCCCAGCCGGCCTTCGCGCAGGCCGGGGGCACCGCCAGCGCCCAGTACCGCCTGGCCACCGGCGACGTGATCCGCATCACCGTCTTCCAGAACCCCGACCTCACGCTGGAAGCGCGTGTCAGCGAAACCGGCGTCATCTCCTATCCGCTGCTGGGTTCGGTGTCGCTCGGCAACCTCACGCTGCTGCAAGCAGAGAAGAAGATCGCCGACGGCCTGAAGGACGGCAACTTCGTCAAGCAGCCGCAGGTGTCCATCCTGGTCACGCAGGTGCGGGGCCACCAGGTGTCGGTGCTAGGCCAGGTGGGACGGCCCGGCCGCTTCCCGCTGGAGCTGGCCGACACCAAGCTGACCGACATCCTCGCCACGGCAGGCGGCATCGCGGCCGGCGGTGCCGACACCGTGGTCCTGGTCGGGCGCCGCAACGGGCAGCCGTACCGCGTCGAGATCGACCTCCCGGGCATCTTCGGCGCGAGCCGTCGCGGCGACGACGTGGTGCTGCAGAACGGCGACGTGATCTGGGTGGAGCGCGCGCCGGTGGTCTACCTCTACGGCGAGATCGCCCGCCCCGGCGCGCTGCGCCTGGAGCGCGGCATGAGCCTCGTGCAGGCACTGGCCAGCGCCGGCGGCATCACGCAGCGTGGCACGGCGCGCGGGCTGAAGGTGCATCGCCGCGACGCCAGCGGCAACATCCAGATCCTCGATGCGCAGATGAACGACACGCTGCGCGCCGACGACGTCGTCTACGTCCGCGAATCCGTCTTCTGACCTGCCATGAACGGCCTCACCCCCCGCCAGATCCTGCTGATCCTGCGCCTGCGCTGGCCGCTGGTGCTGGCGCTTTTCGCGCTCGTGATGGCGGTGGCCTTCGTCGTGTCGCTGCGCATGCCGAAGAAGTTCACCGCCGAAACCTCCCTGCTGCTCGACGTGCGTGCCGACCCGCTGGTCGCCACCCTCATGCCCTCGATCGCGTCGCGCGAGTTCCTGGGCACGCAGGTCGAGATCATCCAGAGCGAGCGACTGGCAGGCCGCGTGGCCAAGATGCTCGGCATGACCGAAGGCCCGGCCGCGGTCGAACAGTGGCGCCAGGCCACGCAGGGACGGGTGCCGATCGAGACCTACTACGGCGCGATCCTGCGCAACGGCCTGAACGTCGTTCCGGCCCGCAACACCAACCTCATCGACATCGCCTTCACCGGCGGCGACCCGCGCTTCGTCGCAGCTGCCGCCAATGCCTTCGCGCGTGCCTACATCGAGTTCAGCGTCGAGCTGCGCATCGAGCCGTCGCGCCAGTACGGCACCTTCTTCGACGAACGCCTGAAGGTGCTGCGCACGCAGCTCGAAGAGGCGCAACGCAAGCTGTCGACCTTCCAGCGCGAGCGCGGCATCGTCGCGACCGACCGCGTCGAGCTCGAGAGCTCGCGCCTGGCGGCGACGATGGCGCAGCTCGCCGCCGCGCAGGCCGAACAGGCCGAAGCCAACAGCCGCGGCCGCAACACCGGGACCGAGACCTCGCTCGACGTGCAGCAGAGCACCGTCGTCCAGGGCTTGAAGTCCGAGCTGGCGCGCGCCGAGACGAGGCTCAGCGAGATCAGCGCCATCGTGGGCTCCAACCACCCCCAGCGCTTGCAGCTCGAAGCCCAGATCGCCGGCCTGAAGCAGCAGATCGCCTCCGAGATGCGCCGCGTGTCCGGTGTCACCGCCACGGCCAACCGTGTCACCGGCCAGAAGATCGCCGAGCTCACCGCGCTGGCCGAAGCACAGAAGCGCACCGTGCTCGGCATGCGCGCGCAACTCGACGAGATGGCGCTGCTGCAGCGCGACGTTGAAACCGCCCAGCGCGCGCACGACGCGGTGGCCAACCGGCGCAGCCAGGTCTCCCTCGAAAGCCAGGCCGACCAGGCCAGCGCACGCGTGCTCACGCCGGCGGCCGAGCCGCTCGCGCCGTCGAGCCCCAAGATCGCAAAGAACATGGCCGCCGCAGCCGTACTGGGCCTGGTGCTGGCCATCGCCGCGGCGCTCGGCTGGGAAATGCTCGATCGACGCGTGCGCAGCGCGGCCGATCTCGATATCGTCGAAGGCGTGCCGGTCCTCGGCGTCGTCTCTCCGTGGGCTGACCCGCACCGGCGCGGACCGCTGCGCCCGCGCGGACCGCAGAACCTGCCGCCGCCCGACAAGAATTTCCCGCCACAACTGACCTTGGAAGAGGGGACCTGATGGCGACGATGTCCTCGGGCAAGGCGCGAGAGGCAGACCGATCAATCGGGGCGATTCTGGTGAGTTCAGGGCGTCTTGCAATCGAGGACGTCGAGCGCATCATCAACTTCCAGAAAGAACGGGATCTGCGCTTCGGCGACGCCGGGATGCAACTCGGTCTGCTCACAGAAGCCGACATCTTCTTCGCGCTGTCGCTGCAGTTCGACTACCCCTACCTGAGCGGTCCGGGCCACCCGGTGAGCGACGAGGTGGTGGTGGCCTACCGCCCCTTCAGCGCCGAGGGCGAACGCCTGCGTTCCCTGCGCAGCCAGCTTCAACTGCGCTGGTTCCGTGAAGGAGCCTCGCGCGTCGCCCTGGCGATCGTCGGCACGCGCCCCGGCGAAGGCCGCAGCCTCCTCGCCGCCAACCTCGCGGTCACCTTCGCCCAGGCGAAGGAGCGCACACTCCTGATCGACGGCGACCTGCGCAACCCACGCCAGAACATGCTGTTCCGCGTGGAAAACCAGACCGGCCTGTCCAACCTTCTGACCGGCCGCATGCACGAGCAGGTGATCAAGCTCGTGCCCGGCATCCCGGGCCTGGCGGTCCTGCCGTCCGGCCCGATCCCTCCCAACCCCGAAGAGTTGCTCGGCCGTGCCTCGTTCGCCCGGATCCTCGAGCAGAGCATGTCGGCCTTCGACGTGATCATCATCGACACGCCGGCCGTCACCTGCGGCGCCGACGTCACGCTGCTCGCGCGCTTTGCCGGCGCCGCGCTGGTCGTGGCGCGCAACAACATGACGCGCACGTCCGAACTCCGGGATCTCGTGGACCACATGCAGGACGCCGGCGTCAAGGTCGTCGGCTCCGTCCTCGTGGACGCGCCTTTCAAGAAGCCCGCCGCCAAGCTCAAGAAGCAGGGTGAGGCCGGTGAACGCTGAACCCGCCCGCGCGGTGACGGCGGCGCCGTCCGTGTCTCCGTGGCTGCTGCTGCTGGCGGGCATCGCAGCGATGTATGCCCCGGTCTACTGGGCCGCCAGCCAGGGCTTGTGGCAGAGCGAAGAGATGGGCCACGGCCCGATCATCCTCGCCATCGTGCTGTGGCTGTTCTGGCGCGCCCGCGAGCGCATCGGTGCGGCGTCCACGCCCCCCGTGCATGCGCTTGGCTGGCCGCTCTTTGCCGCCGGCGTGCTGCTGTACGCGTTTGGCCGCGCCTTCTCGGTTGCAAGTGTCGAGTTCCTGTCGCAGATCCTCGTGCTCGCCAGCGGCCTCGTGCTGCTGGGCGGCCGCGGTGCGCTCAGGGCGGCCTGGTTTCCCCTGCTGTACCTGCTCTTCCTCGTGCCGCTGCCCGCAAGCGTGATCGACGCCATCACCGGTTCGCTGAAGGGTTGGGTGTCGGTGCTGGTGGTGGACCTGCTCTACACCGTCGGCTACCCGATCGCGCGCACCGGCGTGATGATCTCCATCGGCCCGTACCAGCTGCTGGTGGCGGATGCCTGCTCCGGCCTGAACTCCATGTTCAGCCTCACCGCGATCGGTGCGCTCTTCATCTACTTCAAGCACCGCGTCCAGCGGCTGCACAACGTGATCATGATCGCGGCCATCCTGCCGATCGCGTTCGCGGCCAACATCGTGCGGGTCATCATCCTGTCGCTGGTCACCTACCACTTCGGCGACGAAGCCGGCGCCGGCTTCCTGCACGGCGCCGCGGGCATCGTGCTGATGGCGGCCGCCGTTGGTCTGCTCCTCGCGCTCGATGCCGCGCTGGCGGCCACGCTCGGCAAGCGCGCCCGTCGCTCAGCGGCCGTTTCGTGAGCGAGGCCGAATGACGGAAGCTCATGACCGCTTCGGCCGCCGCGGCATTGCCAAGGCCGCGCTCTGGACCCTCGCCGGTTATGCCATCTCCATCGTGCTGAGGCTCGGCAGCAACCTCGTGATGACGAGGTTGCTGGCACCGGAGATGTTCGGCCTCATGGCCTTGTCGATGGCCATCGTGCAAGGCCTGTCGATGATCTCCGACCTCGGGCTGCAGCAACTCGCGGTGAGCTCCAAGAACTTCGAGGACCGCGAGTTCAAGCAGACGCTCTGGACGGTGCAGGTCATCCGCGGCGGGGTGATCTTCATGGCCATGCTGCTGGTGGCGGGCGGCCTGCTGCTGTACGCAGACCACCACGGTCCGTCGACGAGCGTCTTTCTCGACCCGCTCTTCCCGCTCGTGCTGATGGCGCTGTCGATCGCGCCGCTGCTCACCTCCCTGGAACCCACCGGCATGCTCGGGCTCGCCCGGCAGATGAACGTTCGGGTGACGGTCAAGCTCGAGCTGTCGGTGCAGATCATCACGCTCCTGGTGATGGTGACCACGGCCTCGTTCACGCCCACGGTCTGGGCCCTCGTCATCGGCACGCTGGCGGGCAACGTCTTCCGCCTGATCGTGGCCTACACGATGTTCCCGGGCTGGCCCACGCTGCACATCGCCAAGGGCCCTTTCTCCGAGGTCTTCCGCTTCGGAAAGTGGCTGACGATCGCCTCGATCCTGGGCTTCACCGCGCTCAGCGGCGACCGCCTGCTGCTGGGCGCGCTGGTGCCGGCCCACCTGCTCGGCCTGTACGCGATCGCCCACCTGCTGGTGATGGCGATCGAGCAGGGCCTCAACAAGGTGATCAATGCGGTGGCCTTCCCGGTGCTCAGCAACACCTTCCGCAACAACCCCAAGGAATTGCCGCGCGTGTACTACCGGCTGCTCGTGCCGATCGCGGCACTGATGTGGTTCACCGCGGCCTTCCTCTTCGAGACCGCGCCGATCATCGTCGACCTGCTCTACGACGATCGCTACGCGGGCGCGGCGGACGTGTTCGCATGGCTGTCGCTGCTGCTGCTGTCGATCCCGGCGCGGCTGTCGCTGCAGGCACTGATGACCACCGGCGACGTGAAGTCCACCGCGTTCGCGGCGGCGCTGCGCACGGTGGCGTCGCTCGGTTCGATCTGGCTGCTGTATCCGTACATGGGCCTGTCGGGTGCAGCGCTGGGCACCGTGCTGGGCTCGCTCATCATCCTGCCGCTCGTCTACAAGCGCCTGCTCGAAGGCGGGATCCTGAGCCTGAAGCTCGAATTCATCGCGCTGCCCGCGGGTGTGGTGGGTTATTTCACGGGCCTGTGGGTGCTGCACCTGTGGACCTGATGTTTCGCAGACATACTGCCTTTGCTCTCCTGAGGAGGACGACTTGAACTACACCAAACCCCGTTCGATCAAGTACCGGGTCAGCAGCACGGCCAAGAAGGTGATCGCCGACCTGACCGCCCGCATCCTCAAGACGACGGGTGGGTCCGACTACCGCCGCTGGCGAGAGATCGACAACCTGAGCCCCCTGTGGGACGCGCGCACCCAGAAGATCGCCGACATGATCCCGGCCCACAAGGCGGTGCTGGAGTTCGGCGCCGGCCGCATGGTGCTGGCCAAGATGCTCAAGCAGCCGACGCGCTACACGCCGAGCGATCTCGTGGACCGCGGACCCGGCACGATCGTGTGCGACCTCAACGCACGCCCGCTGCCCGACTTCCCCCGCCATGACGTGGTCGTCTTCAGCGGCGTGCTGGAGTACGTCAACGACGTGCCCTCGTTCCTGCAGCACCTCGCGCCACGCACCGACGAGGTGATCGCTTCCTATGCCGTGCTCGAGAAGAACGCCACGGGCCGCCGCGCGGGCGGATGGGTCAACGACTACACCGCAGCGCAGTTCCTGGCGGTGTTCGAAGACGCGGGCTTCCGGGCCGCCGAGTCGCTGGACTGGGAAAACCAGGTCATCCACCGCTTCGTCAAGCGCACCACCTCCTGACATCGAGAACACGGCGAGTTACATGAAATCTGACCAGATCGCGGTCTGCGGCTCGTTCGGCTTCGGCAATGCCGGCGACGAAGCGGTGCCGCTCGCGCTGCAGGACATGCTTGAGGAGATGGGCCTCAAGCACAAGCTGTCCGTCGTCTCGCGCTTTCGCTCCGGCACGCTCGACTCGATCGTCTACATGGGTCCGCAGGACGCCGAGCGCCGCAGGCAGCTCGCCGGCGTGCCGATGATCGTGAGCGGCGGCGGCGTCATCGAACCGCACCCGGCCGCGGTGCTCTACCGCGCACGGCCGCTGCTGCGATCGGCCGCCAAGGGCAAGGCGGCGGTGCTCGGATCGTCCGTCGAACCCGGCGTGCGCTACGGCCTGCGCGCGCGTCTCCGCCTGCTTCGCTCGCTCGCAGGGCTGGGCACGGTCTACACCCGCGACAAGCTCTCCGAACGCTCGCTCAACAAGATCGCCCCCTGGGTGAAGACCGAGACCATCGGCGACCTGGTGCTGTGGATGAAGCCGCAGCACGACACGCCGCTGCTGACCCGACTGGCATTGCCCTCGCGCTACATCTCGGTGGTGCTCGCACCGCGCTGGAGCGAAGACGCCGGCTGGACCCAATGGATCACCAACGAGCTCGCGGCACTTGCCCGCAAGCTCGACGCCGCGATCGTGTTCGTGCCGATGTCCTCGTTGCACGATGACGACCGTGTCGAGCACCGCCGCATCGCGGCCCAGCTTGCCCAGCACCACCCCGAGGTGAAGGTGGTCGACGTGCAGGACGCACTGGAACCGCGCGAGGTCTGCTCCATCCTGGCGCGTTCCATCCTCACCACCTCGATGCGCCTGCATGGCTGCGTGATGGCGTACGCGCAGCGCGTGCCCATCGTGTGCATCGCCTACCACCCGAAGCTGCTGGGCTTCTCGGAGACCGTGGACTGCATGAAGTCCACGCTTCCGCGCGTGCACCCGCAGCAGCAGACCTCCGGCTTCTACGGCTACGACTTCCCCGACCTGCGCCTGAAGCCCGGCGACCTGGTCGACGTGGCCGAGGCGGCCATGGGCTCGCAGCAGCATGCGCTGCTCGACGACTACAAGCGCAAGTCGCTGGATGCGCTGAGGCAGTTCCTCGCGCGCTGAGCGCGGGCACGGTCCATGGCTTGCTAGTGGGTCCCCCATGACACGCACCATCGCCATCGTGGGGGGCGGCCTGAGCGGCACGCTGACCGCGGTTCATCTCATGCGCCGCGCGGTCGAAGCCGACCTGCGGATCGTCCTCATCAATCGCTCCGGCCTGCTCGCGCGCGGCGTGGCCTACGGCACGCGCAGCGCTGACCACGTGCTCAACGTGCCGGCCGCCCGCATGAGCGCCTTCGAAAGCGACGAAGGCCACTTCCTGCGCTACGCGCAGATGCAGGACCCGGGCGTGCAGGGCGGCACCTTCGTGCGCCGCGAGCTCTACGGCGACTACCTTGAGTGGATCCTCGAAGAGGCGCACGCCGCCCTGCCGGAGCCGGGGCGCTTCGAGCACCGATGCGAACACGTCGAGTCGCTCGAACTCACCGACCACGGCACCGTGCTGCATTTCGGCCAGGGCACGTGGCTGGAAGCCGATCGCACCGTGCTGGCGCTCGGCCATTTCGCGCCGGCAGATCCGCGGCTGCAGGACAACACCGTGCTTGCCAGCACGCGCTACGTGCGCGACCCCTGGCGCGCCGATGCGCTGTCGCGCATCGGGCACGACGAGCCGGTGCTGCTGCTGGGCAGCGGGCTCACCATGGTCGACATCGCGCTGGCGCTGGAAGCGCGCGGCCACCGCGGCCCGATGCTCAGCCTGTCGCGCCGCGGCCTCCTGCCGCAGCCGCACCGCACCGGCGGCGCACCGCCCATCGGCATCCCCTTGCCCGACGAACTGCTCGCCGGCCCACCCGACCTCAAGCACTGGCTGCGCATGATCCGCACCCAGTGCGACGTGCTCGCCGGCCAGGGCATCGACTGGCGAGAAACCCTCGCGTCGCTGCGCACCGCCACGCCCGACCTGTGGCAACGCCTGCCGCTGCGGCAGCGGGCTCAGTTCCTGCGCCACGTGCAGGCCTACTGGGATGTGCACCGCCACCGCCTCGCGCCGCCGCTCAACGAACGCCTGCAGGCCTTGCTGGGCAGCGGCCGGTTGCAGGTGCGGGCTGGGCGCCTGCAGTCGCTGCAAGCGGGCGAGACAGGCGGCCTGGTCGCGTCCTACCGTCCTCGGGGCACGCCGGACACGGCCGTCCTGCGCATCGCCCACGTCATCAACTGCACCGGCCCCAGCACCGACCTCCGACGTGCGCGCGAACCGCTGATGCAGTCACTCCTCGCCTGTGGACAGGCCACCCCCGATCCGCTCGGGCTGGGCCTGGCGACCGGCGAGCGCTACGCGCTGCTCGATGCCAACGGCCGCCCCTCGCCGGTGCTGCGCTACATCGGCCCCTTCCTGCGGGCGCGTTATTGGGAATGCACCGCGGTGCCCGAGTTGCGCCGCCACGCCAAGATGCTGGCCGACGAGCTCTGCACCGAGCGCCTCGGCGCCCTGGCGCACTGAACCTCGACTCCGCGGATCAGGCCGCGGAGGCCACGAAGTGCGGGTTGTCGAACCCGGGCTTCCCATAGCGCAGGGTGTCACCCGCCAGCGTCTCGACCTTGCCACCTGCCGCCGCCAACACGGCGTGCCCGGCCGCGATGTCCCACTCCATGGTGCGACCGAGCCGCGGATAGAGGTCGGCTTCGCCGGCCGCCACCAGGCAGAGCTTGAGCGAAGACCCGGCATTCGCAAGCGCGGCCACCTTTCGTCCGGCCAGGAACTGGTCGAGCGCGGCCGCGTCGCCATGCGACCGGCTGGCCACCACCGTCAGCCCTGCTGCCGGCACGGCGCGGCAGCGGATGGGACGCCGGCCCTGCGCGTCTTCGACGTAGGCACCGGCACCCACCTGACCGGCGAAGAGGCGCTGCAGCGCCGGCGCGAGCACCACGCCCACGGTCGGCCTGCCGGCTTCGATCAGCGCGATGTTGACGGTGAACTCGCCGTTGCGGTTGATGAACTCCTTGGTGCCGTCGAGCGGGTCGACCAGCCAGAAGCGATCGCCCACCTGCGGGATCTTGCCGGCTGCCACCGCTTCCTCCGCCACGATCGGGATGTCGGGCGCAAGCGTGGCCAGCGCCGCGGTGATCACCGCCTCGGCCTTTTCGTCGGCTTCGGTGACCGGCGATGCATCGGCCTTGCCGCGCGCGCTGAAGTCGGTGGCGTAGATCGCCATGATCACCTCGCCTGCCTCGCGGGCGATCTTCACGATGGAGTCGAGCAGGGTGCCCGCTGAAGTGGGGGGGAGTGTCACGAATTTCCTTTGTGAGGAGAGGGGTTTCGACTAAGGTACACGAAGTTTTTCATGCGGCTCGCCTGCGCTTTAAACCTTTACTGTCATGAGTTCAGCGGACGCGGCCGCCAGCCTCGAACAATGGAACGCCAAGCGCAAGCGCGCCGTGGCGCTCCGCGTGGCCGGCCGATCGCTGCCAGACATCCGCCGCGAGACCGGGCTGAGCGCACCCACCGTCATTGCTGCGCACAAGGCCTACCTCGCGGGCGGCTGGGACGCCGTGCCGCTCGAAGGCCGGGGACGAAAGCGCGGAGTGGGTCGGGTGCTCAACGCCGCGCAGGAGCATGCGGTGCACAGCGCACTGCGACAAGCCCCTGAAACCGTAGGGCTCGACGCCGACGCCTGGACGACGCCCGCGGCCGCACGCTTCATCCACGACCATTTCGGAGTGGCCGTCGAAGAGCGCACGCTCGCGCGCTACCTGCAGCGTTGGGACCTGACGCTCGGCCCCTGGCGCAAGGTCGCGCTGTCCAGCAACGCCGGCGCACGCTGGTGGAACACGAGCCTGCCGGCGCTGACCAAGGCCGCACGCGCCCGCGGCGCTCAGGTGGCGTGGTGCTGCGCCACGCCGCTGGCCGACGACGGCGGCGGCGCTCCGGCCACGCTGCTGCGGGTTCAGACGCTCAAGGGCCGCGTCGCCTGGCGGGTGCTGCAGGGCGCGGCGTCCCGGGAGGCGATCCTGCGTTTCCTCGCCCGACTGCCGCAGACACTGGACGCCTCGCTGTGCATCGCCCTGCATGCACCTCTGACCGCGGAGGCGGTAGAGCACGACGCAGCGATCGCGCCCCGTGTGACGGTCTGGCCCTGCTCGGTGGGCCCCCTGACCCACACGCAGACACCCGCCACGCCCCTTCCCGCAACGCCACGCATCCCCTCTCCCGCCTTGCCCCATCCGGAGGTCTCCGCCGCCATGAATTCAAAGCTCACGCATCTCCAGCGCCTGGAGGCCGAAAGCATCCACATCCTGCGGGAAGTGGTGGCCGAGTGCGAGAACCCGGTGATGCTGTACTCCATCGGCAAGGACAGCTCGGTGATACTGCATCTTGCGCGCAAGGCCTTCTATCCGGCGCCGCCGCCCTTTCCGCTGCTGCACGTCGACACGACGTGGAAGTTCCGCGACATGTATGCGATGCGCGAGCGCATGGCCGCCGAACTCGACATGAAGCTGCTCGTGCACCACAACCCCGAAGCCATGGCACTGGGCATCAACCCCTTCGTGCACGGCTCGCAGATCCACACCGACCTGTGGAAGACGCAGGGGCTCAAGCAGGCGCTCGATCTGCACAAGTTCGATGCCGCCTTCGGCGGCGCGCGTCGCGACGAAGAAAAGTCGCGCGCGAAGGAGCGCATCTTCTCGTTCCGCTCGGCACAGCATCGATGGGATCCGAAAAACCAGCGGCCCGAGTTGTGGAACCTGTACAACGCGCGCATGCACAAGGGCGAATCGATCCGCGTGTTCCCGATCTCCAACTGGACCGAGCTCGACGTCTGGCAATACATCTACCTCGAGAACATCCCCATCGTGCCGCTGTACTTCGCCGCCCTGCGCCCGGTGGTGGAGCGCGACGGGTCGCTCATCATGGTCGACGACGAGCGCATGCCGCTCAAGCCAGGCGAAACGCCGCAGATGCGCCGGGTGCGCTTTCGCACCCTCGGCTGCTACCCGCTCACCGGCGCGGTGGAGTCGAGCGCGCAGACCCTGCCCGAGATCATCCAGGAGATGCTGCTCACGCGCACCTCGGAACGGCAGGGCCGGGTGATCGACCACGATGCCTCCGCATCGATGGAGAAGAAGAAGCAGGAAGGCTACTTCTGAGTAGCACACGGCAAACCAGGACACGACCATGGCCCACGTCTCAGACCTCATCGCGACCGACATCGACCAGTACCTGCGCAAGCACGAACAGAAGAGCCTCTTGCGCTTCATCACCTGCGGCAGCGTGGATGACGGCAAGAGTACGCTCATCGGTCGGCTGCTGTACGAGTCGAAGATGCTGTTCGACGACCAGCTCGCCGCCATCGAGGCCGACTCCAGGAAGTGGGGCACGCAAGGCGGCGAGATCGATTTCGCGCTGCTCGTGGATGGCCTGGCCGCCGAGCGCGAGCAGGGCATCACGATCGACGTGGCATACCGGTTCTTCTCGACCGACCGGCGCAAGTTCATCGTGGCCGACACGCCAGGGCACGAACAGTACACCCGCAACATGATCACGGGCGCCTCGACGGCCGACGTGGCGGTGATCCTTGTCGATGCCCGCCGCGGCCTGCTTACCCAGACGCGCCGGCACAGCTACCTCGTGTCGCTGATGGGCATCCGCAAGGTCGTGCTCGCGATCAACAAGATGGACCTGGTCGACCACGCCGAGAAGGTCTTCCGCGCCATCACCGAGGAGTACCGCCAGTTCGCGGCGCAATTCGGCCTGCAGGACATCACCGCGATTCCGATGTCTGCCCTGCGCGGCGACAACATCATCGAACACAGCGAGCGCATGCCCTGGTATCACGGCTCCACGCTGATGGGCTACCTGGAAACGGTGAGCATCGGCGACACCCAGAAGCACGACGCGCCCTTTCGCCTGCCGGTGCAGTGGGTCAACCGGCCGCACCTCGACTTCCGCGGCTTCTGCGGCACCGTGGCCAGCGGCACGATCAAGCCGGGGGACCGCGTTCGCATCCAACCCTCCGGGCGCGAGAGCCGGGTCGCACGCATCGTCACCGCCAACGGCGACCTGCCGATGGCCGTGGCGGGCCAGGCCGTCACGCTCACGCTCGCCGACGAGGTCGACGCGTCACGCGGCGACATGATCTCCGCCGCCACGAGCCCGGCCGAGGTGGCCGACCAGTTCGAGACCACGCTCGTTTGGATGTCGGAAGAGGCCATGCTGCCGGGGCGTCCCTACCTGCTCAAGATCGGCACGCGCACGCTGAACGCCACCATCACCGAACCCAAGTACAAGATCAACGTCAACACGCTGGAGCACCTGGCCGCGAAGAAGCTGGAGCTCAACGAGATCGGCGTGTGCAACATCGCGCTCGATCGGCCGATCGCGTTCGAGGCCTACAAGGACAACCGCGAGACCGGCGCCTTCATCCTCATCAACCGGATGACGAACAACACGGTCGGGGCCGGCATGCTGCATTTCGCGCTGCGGCGCGCGCACAACGTGCACCTGCAGCCGGTCGACCTCGACAAGGCTGCGCGGGCGCGCAGCAAGGGCCAGCGGCCCGCCGTGCTGTGGTTCACCGGCTTGTCGGGGGCCGGCAAGTCCACCATCGCGAACCTGGTCGACAAGAAGCTCCACGCCATGGGGCGCCACACCTACCTGCTCGACGGCGACAACGTGCGCCACGGGCTCAACAAGGACCTGGGTTTCACCGACGCCGACCGGGTCGAGAACATCCGCCGCGTGAGCGAAGTGGCCCACCTCTTCGTGGACGCCGGCCTGATCGTGCTGACCGCTTTCATCTCGCCGTTCAGGGCGGAGCGGGCGATGGCACGCGGCCTGTTCGAGCCGGGCGAGTTCATCGAAGTGCACGTCGACACGCCGCTCGAGGTGGCCGAGTCCCGCGACGTGAAAGGCCTGTACCGCAAGGCACGGCGAGGCGAGCTGCGCAACTTCACGGGCATCGATTCGCCCTACGAGCCGCCGGAGTCGCCGGAGATCCGCGTCAACACCGAGCACCAGAGCGCCGAAGGCGCCGCCGATGCCGTGATCGCGAAGATGCGGGAGCTGGGCCTGCTCGAATGAGCCGCCCGCCGGCCCGGCTCACTTCAAGGTCTTGGCCTTGATGGGGAACATCTTCAGGCGCGCGGAGCGGACCATGCCCCGCAAGCCAAGGTGCCGGGCGACGACGTCCTGCGTCCAGTACGCCAAGCCATAGGTCTTCAGGCCCACGCGGTGGCGGGTAACGGTGTTCTGGATCTTCAAGGAAAGCCGCGTCCACAGGCTCAGGTGCGGAGGTTCCTTGTTGACGAGTTCGTAGCCGCGCGCGGCCATCATCGGGCCCACGCGGGCTTCGATCAGGCGGATGTCGCGCGGGCTCATGCTGCGGCGCCACTGGTTGGCGAAACGCGGAGACGGCGGCTCGTAGGTGGTGCCGCTCAGGTCCATCATCTGTGGCTCGAAAGGCAGACCGAGGAATTCGCAAATCTGCGCCAGCACACGCTCGGGCTCGGTCACAAGCTCTTCATAGCGCACTTCGATGAACTGGTCGGGCTGCAGGCGCGGGCGCAGGCGGTCCCAGCTTTCCTCGGAGTTCATCCACGGTTCGAGCCCGTGGTAGACGTTGCCTGAAAACGATGCGGCCACGGCCGACTTCGCACAGTCGCGCGCATCGCGCAGCAGATGAATGAAGCGGGCCTGCGGAAAGATCTCGTGTGCACTCACGAAGTTGCGGTGGATCGACAACGCGAGGCAAGGCACGCCCTGGCCGTACCGGCTCACCAGTTCACGCAGGCGTTCGGGCACCGGCGCCAAGGGCAAGCCGAGTTTGTACGGCGTGGACAGATAGCCCCGGTGATCGCTGTAGAAGTCGTCGAGTTCGTCCGCAGGCATGGCCTCAGCCTCGGCCAATCCGCCGTCGACCCCAAAGGCATCGAACAGGAAGTCGAACTCGCCAGGATTCTTGAGAGACGAGTGCCTGTCCAGCATCAGCGTCAGCAAGGTCGAGCCCGAGCGCAACGGCCCGGCGACGAACACCAGCGAGGACGGCTGGCTCGTTCGCATCGAGTCGGGCGGGGAGCCCTGCGGGCTTTGGGTCAGACGTGGGCTGGGCAGGACGTTCATCGATCTGTGGGGACGGGATGATCAGCGCTCCTGGGCGCCACGGTCACCGCAAGCACATTCGAAAACCGAATGTGCAATGACGGAAATTGTAGAACACGAGGTCAGGGGGCTCCCCCCTTGATCGGGGCGTGCGCACCACGGGCAGACAGACTTGCGACGCAAAAACCGGTACTGCGTCACACGCGAGGGACCGTGACCTCGCGTTGGTTGCGCTGCGCCGCGGGTCCGCAGAGCTGGCTCCATGCAGCCACGACCGATCTGCTCTCGGCGTCCTTCGAGTAGTGGGTGCGAAGGAAGTCGACGTAGTCGGCTGCCTGCTGCTGCAGCCTTTGGGGGTTGCCCGAGTACTCGACCAGCACGCGCTCCAGCGTCTGCGCGAACTCGAGCACATCGCCCTGCGGCACCGGATAGCAGTATTGCGGCAGCATGAACTCGCGCGCCGCGTAACCGGTGTAGCCCACCACCACGCAGCCGCTGGCCCCGGCTTCGAGCGGCGGAAGGCCGAATCCTTCGTCATGGCAGGTCGACAGAAAGATCGCCGACTCGCGCAGGCGAAGCGCGACCTCGGCCTCGCTCATGCCGTCGATCGGGCACAGCGTCCAGCCCTCGAGCGCGCCACGGCTTCTCAGGATCTGCAGCACCTGCACGATGCTCGTCGGCAGCTTGCGCGGCATGAAGGCAATCTGCTTTTTCTTCTCACCCTGCGGGAAGAAGCGCGACGCGTCGACGCCATTCGGTGTCAGCAGGACGGACAGATCGCGAAAGGCGAAGCTCAGGTAGTCGCAGATGTGCCGCGACACGCCCAGCGCCCCGAGCACATGGCCCCGGTAGATGAAGTTCTCGGCCAAGTCGGAATGGGCGAAGCCGGTGAAGGTGTAGTGCGCGTTCTGGTTGAACACCACGAGCTTGGAGCCGAAGCCGCACGGTTGCAGCGCTTTGCCGAAGTACTCGGGCAAGACGATGATGTCGTCGGCGCCCAGGCGCCGTGCAAGCGGCTGCTGGCCACGTCGCTCGATGTGTACCTCGGGGCCGACGGCACCGGTGAGCCAGGGGATCTGGTTCTTCCTGCGACTGGCACGGCGCAGGTCCCAGAAGCGTCGGCGAGAGCTCAACCGCGCCACCGCCGCCGACGAGTCGAACCAAGACGGCATGGTCGACTCGAGCGCCAGCACGTACGCATCAAAGCCTGCATCGTGCAGGGCCTCGACGTGGCGGAAGATCTGCTTGATGCCCCCCGTCGGATGGGGCGACCACGGGCAGATGTAGAAGATGGTCAAGTGCGTCGTGTCCCGCTGATATTCGATGAGGGCCGTGCCGAGGTCTGCAAAGTGCACGCAGCGCGCGCCACGCTTTGAGCGGCCAAGGCGCGACGCGGAGTTTGGGCAGCACCGGCATGCCTTGTGCACCCCCCAACAACAGGGTTTTCCGCCCCCAGGCCCGCGGCCATACTTCGCGCGGGCTGAAGCGGCCGGCGCAAGCCTGCCGCCCCCGGCGACGGCGGCCATGACACGACCCATGCACCGCACGTGGCCCACGCACACGCACCTGGCCTGTGCCGATCGCGCTGACGACCCAGCCAACGCTCCTGCACACCGGCCATGAATTTTGCGTCACTCGAGTTCACCTACTTCCTGATCATCTGCTTCAGCGTCTATGCGCTGATCCGCAACCACGAAGTCCAGAACATCCTTCTGCTGGCCGGCAGCTACTACTTCTACGCGTGCTGGGACCCGCGCTTCCTGATCCTGATCTGGGTGGTGACCGGCGCAAGCTTTCTCGCCGGACGCGCCATCGGTCAGACCGAGGACCACCGCACCCGCGTCCGCTACATCGTGGTCTACACGGTGTTCGCGCTGACCATCCTCGGCTATTTCAAGTACTTCAACTTCTTCATCGACTCGGCGCAGACCGCGCTCGAGGCACTCGGGGTGCAGGTCAACCGCACCTACCTCAACATCCTGCTGCCCCCGGCGATCTCGTTCTACATCTTCGAGTCGCTGAGCTACGTGATCGAGATCCACCAGCGGCACATGCCGGGCACCACCAAGCTGCGCCACTACGCGCTCTTCATCGCCTACTTCCCCAAGCTGGTGGCCGGGCCGATCGAGCGGCCGGCGGTGCTCATTCCCCAGCTCGAGCGGCCCCGCGCCATCACGGAAGAATTCTTCACGCGCGGATGCTTCCTGATCCTGCTCGGCCTCTTCAAGAAGGTGGTTGTCGCCGACGGGATGTCGCCCACGGTCGACTCGGTGTTCAACAGCACCGAGACCCCCAACGCCGCGGCGATCGTCCTCGGCAGCTACGCGTTCGCCCTCCAGATCTACTGCGACTTCTCGGGCTATACCGACATCGCACGCGGCGTGTCCAAACTCTTCGGGATCGAGCTGAGTCAGAACTTCCGCTTCCCCTACTTCTCGTCGAACCCAAGCGAGTTCTGGCGCCGCTGGCACATCTCGCTGTCGTCGTGGCTGCGCGACTACTTGTACATCCCGCTCGGGGGCAACCGCATCAGCGCCGTGCGCACCAAGATCAACCTGATGGTCACGATGCTGCTCGGCGGCCTGTGGCACGGCGCGGCCTGGAACTTCATCCTCTGGGGCGCCTACCAGGGCGGCCTGCTGATCGTGAACGACTTCATCAAGACGCCGCTCCTGACCGGCTGGAAGGCGGTCGTCGGGCGCGTGCTCGCGACGATCGTCTTCTTCCAGTTCGTCTGTTATGGCTGGCTGCTCTTCCGTGCCAAGTCGTTCGAGCAGATCAAGGACTTCACCATCGAACTCGTGACCCTGTCGCAGCCCCTGGCCGCCACGGTCGCGCGGCCGCCCCTCGCAACCCTGCTGGGCGTGCTGCTGCTGTGCTGCTACGACCTGGCCGCCTATCGCAGCGGCCGCGCCACGTTCTACCGGTCGATGCCGCTGCCGCTGCGCGCCTGCTTCTATGCTGCGCTGGTGTTCCTTACGCTCATGGGCATGGCGAACGCCCGCAGCGCGTTCATCTACTTCCAGTTCTGACCATGGGCCTTCTGAAGAAGATTCTGCTCGGGCGCAGCGCCGGGATCCTGCTGTGGGTCGTGTTCTGGCTGGCACTGGCCGATGTGGGGATCAACCTCGCCTTCGGCTCACGGGCTGCCAAGGAAACGACCCTCGGTCGCTACTTCGAATATGGCCGCTCGGTGGAAGGCAAGCTTGCCCTCGCGATCACGGAAGAGCGCAAGCCGGGTTCGCTGCTGAGTGCCGGCTGGATCGACCCCGAGCTCCTGAAGTCGGTCCCCTCGGACCGCAAGGAAGGCACCGACCTCACGATGGCGGTGTATGGCCAATCGTTCTCGATGCATGCGGCCCATGCCGCCGTCGCGCTCGACGGCAAGATCACCCTGCGCGGCTTCGGCGGCCCGGGCGCGCCGCCCAACCATTCGTATGCGGGCTACCAGGCCGACACCCCGTTCCGCAAGGCCGACGTGGTGGTGTTCGGCGTGCTGTCGTCGAGCGTGCCCGACATGGGGTCCATGTCGGGGCTGATCTGGCAGTTCGAGAGCCCGGCCCCCTTCACCTTCCCGCGCTACCGCGTGGCCGGCTCGACGCTGACCGCGGACCAGCCGGTGATCCGCAGCGAAGCCGAGTTCCGAGAGGCCTTCGGCCGACAGACGCCGCTGTGGCAGCAGTTCAAGGCGCAACTGAAATCGAACGACCGCGGCTACAGCGCGTTCGTATTCGACCAGTCCCCCCTCGACCGATCGGCGATCGTTCGCCTCGTGCGCCGCGGCTGGGTGGCCCACCATGAGGCCTACGACCAAGGGGTGTACGACGCGCACAACGGCTTCAACCTCCAATCGGAAGAGGTGCAGGCGCTGCGGACGATGCTCGCCGAGTTGTCGCGCCAGACCAAGGCCCGCGGCGAACGGCTGGTGGTGCTGCTGCTCCACACGCGCGGCCATTCGGACCACCTCTACCAGGCCATCGGCCCGGCGCTCGACGCCGCGAAGATCGACTACGTCAGCACCCACACGCTGTTCTCGGCCAACGATCCGACCCATTTCCTGCCCGACGGACACTACGTGCCGGCCGCGAACCAGAAGCTCGCCAAAGCCTTGTTGAGCAAGGTCCGCAGCCGCCAGCCCTGACCTCCATTTCGCACTCACGCGCTCCACGCCATGCCGACCTCCGTGCCCCAAATGCTCTACATCGCCCCAGGAGATCCCTGGGACCGCTGGACCAACTCCGGTACCACGGTGGCATTGATCGACGGGCTCAAGCAGCACGGCCGGCTGTTCGGCGCGCTGAGCCGCTTCGACACCGACCTCCGGGAACTGCACGGCCGAAGCGCGATGCGCCAGTTCACGCGGCGCCTGCAACGCAGGCTCGGCAAGGCGGCCGCCGCGTCGGACGATTCGCTGGCCACGGACGAGAAAAGCCCCTTGCTCGCACCGCTGCTGCGCAAGCTGCCTGAAGGCAGCTGGGTGATGTACCACTACGCCATTCCCAAGATCGACCGTTCCCTGCCGATCAAGCGGGTGCTCTTCCAGGACATGACGGTCGACGACGCGGTGAGAGCGGGCGGCTTCGGCTGGGGCTCGCGCACGCAGGAACAGATCGAGGCCAGCCGCGCCGAGATCATCCAGGCCAACCGCGATGCCGATGCCATCGTCTCGTTCGGAAGCTTCGTCGCCGACACCATGCACGCGCAGTACGGCATTCCGAAGAGCAAGGTGTTCGCACTCGGTGGCGGCCCGATCCGCCGCTGGGATCACCCGGTGCCTGCGGAGCTGGACCGATACAAGAAGCGCCAGATCCTCTTTTGCGGACGCGCCTGGGAACGCAAGGGCGGCCCGGTGCTGATCGAGGCCTTCCGCAAGGTGCGCCGTGAACTGCCCGATGCCACGCTGACCGTCGTCAGCGCCGGTGCGCCACCGCTCAACGAACCGGGCGTCGAGCAGTTCGGCCATGCGAGCGACGAGAAGCTCCACGAGCTCTATCGCACCGCGTCGCTCTTCTGCATGCCCAGCATCTGCGAGTCGTGGGGACTGGTCTATGTGGAGGCCGCTGCCCACGGCCTGCCGACCGCGAACTGGAGCAACTGGGCCTTGCCCGACATCGTCGACCACAACGTGACGGGCGTGCTCAGCGACCGGCACGACGTCGACGGCCTGGCCGAAGCCATCACCGAAGCCCTGCGCGATCCGAGGCACCTGATGGACATGGGCCAGAACGCCGTCAAGCGAGTGCGCGACGTGCTCGACTGGCCGCACTGCGTGGACCGACTACTGGCGGCCACCATGCCGGAGGCCCTTCAAGGGCGCCAGCCCGTCTGGATGCGGCCGCGCTGAGCGGCGCCGGCTCCAAGCCAAAAAGAAAACGGCCGGATCGCTCCGGCCGTTTGTCGTGATGCAGGTCTCTTGGGTGTCAGCGCGCGCAGACACCGGTCGTGGCCGCCGCGCCAGTCAGCGCCACGTTGTTGCTGACGGTCGCGCCCGGCGAGTTGACGCTCGCGACGTAGCCGGAAGAGCTGGCATGCACGCGGCACACGGTGTTGTTGCGCACGACGGCGTTCGCGTCAGGCACGTCGCCACCGGAGAAAGAGCCGCCGCCGATCATGAAGCTGTTCAGCACGCTGCCCTGGGTGTTGATGGACACGTTGTCTTCGACCACGATGCCCGGTGCCGATTGGGCGACGATGCCGTTGCCGCCATTGATCAGGGTGTTGTTGCGCACGATGACGTTGCGGAACCACTCGGCGGTCGTATAGCCCTGGGTGATCGACATCAGCCAGCAGCCTGGCGCCGAAGCGTCCTGCACGATGGTGTTGCCTTCGACCAGCAGGCCATCGATCTGGCCGTGGAAGGTCATGTTGCCGCCGAGGCACGTGCCGTTGACCGTCGAGTTGCGGACATAGCGGTTGTTGCGCAGGGTGATGTTGTGGCCACCGCCGATGTAGGTGCCGTGGTCGAAGGTGCTGCCGCTGAAGTTGTTGGCCTCGAAGGTGTTGCCTTCGATCAGCATGTTGTCGTAGTGACCCAGCAGGCCCATCGCACGGTTGCGATGGATGTTGTTGTTGCGCAGCGTGATGCCGGTGACGCCATATGGCGAACCGTCGTTCGAGTTGATGGCGATGCGGAAGCCGGTGATCTCGTTGTTTTCCAGCGTGACGTCGCGCACGTTCTGGATGAACCACACCGCCCACTCGGCCGTGCCCTGGCCGTCGAGCTTCAGGTTGCGGATGAGGTAGCCCCCATCGTTGCTGGTGTTGCCCCAGCCACCGCCGAGGTTGAACATGTTGTTGGCGCCCACGCGGAGCAGCGGAGCCGGCCCAGTGCCGTAGGCATCGAAGGTCAGCGGCGCGGCCGCCGTGGCGTTGGGGTTCTCGATCGACACCGCGAAGTTCGCCCAGGCACCGCCTCGGTTGAAGAGCAGTCGCGTGCCGGCGGGCAGCGCGTTGACGTTGATGCCGGCCAGGTTCTGCTTGGGGGCGGCCTGGGTGCCGGGATTGCTGTTGCTGCCGGGCACGCAGCCCGCAGCAGCGCCGGTGGCGCAATCGGAGAAGTAGTAGGTCGCAGCAGTGCCCGGTGCGGGCGCGGGTGCAGGCGCCGGGCTTGGGGCCGGCGCCGGGCTTGGCGCGGGAGCCGGCGCCGGGCTTGGCGCAGGAGCTGGTGAAGGACTCGGCGCCGGACTGGGCGAAGGAGCCGGTGCAGGCGCCGGCGCAGGTGAGGGAGCCGGACCGGGTGCCGGCGTCGGAGACGTCACCGGCGGAATCGGAGTGCCGTTCGCTTCGTTGACGTCACCGCCTGCGCCGCAAGCGGTAAGGGAGGCCAGAGCAGCCACAGAGAACCAGAGCGTGGTCGTCTTCAGCGCCGTTTTGCGTGCAGTCATATTCTGTGTTTCTCGCAGCCGTCTCAGTGCAGACAGCGTTGCAGATTGCATGCCGGCGCATTCGGCCCCGAACCTTGACCAGTTTGGTCATGACCCTGGGGAATGGTCGCCAGCCCAAGGCTGATGGGCTGACATTATTCGGGCGGACATGACCGCCAACGCGACGCAATTGTCGCAAGAGGTAAACAGACTCCGTGGTGCTAACAGGCCAGCGGAGCCGGCCCTCACATCGGCTGAGGCGCCGTCAGGACAGGGATGGATTCCCCGGCACCGCCGTCTGCGCGCACTCTTCCGTGGCGCGCTTCTTCCCCACCAGCAGGGCTCGGCGTTGGTACGAGCGCAGGAAGGCCCGGAACTCCGGGTCTTGGTAGCGGGGCATGCCCCGCAGGAAGCTGTAGATCCAGGCCCAGAGGATGGTCAGCTGGCCCAGCACGTAGGGCTTCTGGTTCAGGCGAGACAGCACGCTGGCGGTGAGGAACAGCAGGCCGGTGCCCATGTAGTACTGGCCATAGCCCTGCCGGAACCGGCCGGTGTAGATGCCCTTGTGGCTGGCGCCCATGGTGCGCAGGTGCACGAAGCGCAGCTCGGGTTCGTCCCAGCTGATGGCGGTCCAGCCCTTCATGCGGCACTTGTGGCCGTCGATGCCGTCCCAGCCAACCTCGCGCACAAAGCCGCCGATGTCCTTGAAGCACGACACACGGTAGAACTTGGTCATGCCGAGCGAGTTCTCGTCGCCGTGCCGCTCGCTGACCAGTTCCCCGTTCTCTTCGAGGTAAGCCTTGCCGCTGCAGGTGCCGATGCGCGGATTCGCCAGCATGCGGCCGATCAGGATTTCGAAGTAGCGCGGCGGCAGGCGCAGGTCGAGATCGAGCTTGCACACGAAGTCGTAGTCGTCGGGAATGATGGCGGCATAGCCGCTGTAGAACGCATCGACGACGCCCGGCCCCACCGCGCGGTGCCCGCGGTCGGCACGCGTCACGATCTCGATCCACTCGTGCTTCCTCGCGTACTCGGCGAGGATGGCCGGCGTCTCGTCGGTCGACCCGTCGTCGACGATCACCCATTTCGTCGGCCGCAGCGACTGCGCCACCACCGTGTCGAGCGTCTGCCGCATGTAGTCGGCCTCGTTGCGGCAAGGCGAAATCAACACGTACTTGGCGGGCTTCTCACGCATGGCGGCTTTCGGGGGTGATGATGGAGGCTTGCACGTCCCCTGTACCGGGGGGAGGTCACGGCCAGTGCTTGCTGGCAACATGCCGCATCGCCTGCGACAGTCAACGCCTCGGAATTGTAGGCAGCGCGGGCACCGCTGCACCCCCGCAACTCGGGCGGTTTCAGCGTCGGCAGGCTGCGGCAACAGTGACATCGCGCACGACAATCGCCACCCAACCCTAGCGGAGCAAAACGAGTGAAAGTAACGATCATCGGGACCGGCTATGTGGGCCTCGTCACGGGCGCGTGCCTGTCGGAGATGGGCAACCATGTGGTGTGCCTCGACGTGGACGCAAAGAAGATCCAGGTGCTCAACGACGGCGGCATCCCGATCTACGAACCCGGCCTGAAGGAGGTCGTCCAGCGCAACGTCAGCGCCGGCCGCCTGCAGTTCACGACCGACGTGCAGCTCGCGGTGAACCACGGCACGCTGCAGTTCATCGGCGTGGGAACGCCGCCCGACGAAGACGGCTCGGCCGACCTGCAGTACGTGCTGGCCGCCGCCCGCAACATCGGCCGCTACATGACCGACTACAAGGTGGTGGTCGACAAGAGCACGGTGCCGGTGGGCACGGCCGACAAGGTCCGCGCCGCCATCCAAGAGGAGCTCGCCAAGCGCGACAAGCAGGTCGACTTCGCCGTCGTCTCCAACCCCGAGTTCCTGAAGGAAGGCGCCGCCGTCGAGGACTTCATGCGCCCGGACCGTATCGTCGTCGGCGCGGACGACGAACGCTCGGTACTGCTGATGCGTGCGCTCTACGCCCCCTACATCCGCAGCCACGAGCGCCTGCTGGTGATGGACGTGCGCAGTGCCGAATTCACCAAGTACGCCGCCAACTCGATGCTCGCCACGCGCATCAGCTTCATGAACGAGTTGGCCTTGCTGGCCGAGAAGGTCGGCGCCGACATCGAACTCGTGAGCAAGGGCATCGGCAGCGATCCGCG
>DASWSY010000226.1:0-5870 GCA_036402415.1 Rhizobacter sp.
GGCGCGGCTTCATACGCGCGACGCCCGCGCTGCGGCCGGCCCTGGCGCTGCCACAGCAGCACCGGCGCCGCGCGCGGGCCCGTGGACACGTGCACCACCGGCATGCGCCGCGCACACGCGCCATCGACCACCTCGGCGGTGCCGCCGGGGCCCTGCGCCGGACGGCCGTCCCAGATGGCCAGCAGCAGGTCGGAGCGGTCGAGCAGCGCCTGCGCCGCGCGGTGGTAGGCCTGCGCGTTGAAGCCGGGCCGGCCCGGCAGCTCGGTCACCCGCTCGGCGCGGCGCAGCAGCGCATCGAACTCGCGGCGCGAATCGGCGGCGGGGAAGTCGCGCGCGTACAGGTCACGATCGAAGGGCAGGACGGCATGCAGCGCATAGCCTTCTTCGAGCGCCAGGCGCGCCACGTGGCGATCGGCCCCTTCGGCGAGGCCGCACACCAGCGTGAGCGACGCCGCTCCGGCGGCCCGCGCCTTCTGCGCCGCATGGGCGAGCAAGGGCTGCACCTGCGGCGTCAACCGGTCGAGCTGGTGTTGAGAAATGCGGTTCAAGCGATGCCCCGTCACACCGATGTTCAAACCCCGGGCCGCGTGTTGCGCCAACTGGGAGCCTCCCTGCCGCGCTCAGTCGAGCTTGTCTTTGCTGATGGCGAGGCGCGGCTCCCGAAGCATAGAGGAGCTTGTGACGCTTTCCACGTTTTTCTCCTCGGCGGCCCGTTCGGCATGCGGGCCCGCCGTCACGGCGGCAAGCTGGGAGGCGGCCACGGCCGACACGGTGAACGCCGCAATCGCGAGCACCGCCGCCAGGCCCCACACGGCCGACAGCAGCACCGTGGCGGGGTGCTCGAACTGGGTCTTGAACATCGCGTCCTCGCAGGCGTGCTGAGATGTCCGCACTGTCGGGCGCGCCTTCGCAGGCGTCTTGAAGCGCGCCTGAAAAGTCCTGAAACCGGCGCCGGCGGCGTGTCACGGCTTCGACAGCGCCGCCCCGGGCCGCCACCTAAGATGCCTCGCATGACCGACACCGCCTATGTGGCGCGGCGCACGAGCCGCAGCGAATTCGTCTCCATCCGGGGCCTGAAGTACCACCTGCGCAGCTGGGGCGACGCCTCCCGCGTAAACCCCGAGCGCCCGCCGCTCGTGATGATGCATGGCTGGATGGACGTGGGCGCCTCGTTCCAGTTCGTGGTCGACGCGCTGTCCGATGACCGCTACGTCGTCGCCGCCGACTGGCGCGGCTTCGGCCTCACCGAAACGCCCAACGAAGACAGCTACTGGTTCGCCGACTACCTGGGCGACCTGGACGCCATCGTCGACCGGGTGCTCCAGCCCTTCCCCGGGCTGGAACAGATCGACCTCGTGGGCCACAGCATGGGCGGTAACGTGGTGATGCTCTACGGCGGCGTGCGGCCGGCGCGCATCCGCCGCCTCGTCAACCTCGAAGGCTTCGGCATGCCGGCCACGGTGCCCAAGATGGCGCCCAAGCGCTACGCGATGTGGCTCGACGAGCTGAAGCAGCCGGTCGAGATCCGCCCCTACGCGAGCCTGGCCGCCGTGGCCGCACGCCTGCAGAAGACCAACCCGCTGCTGCCCGCCGACCGCGCCCACTGGCTCGCGGGCCACTGGGCCAGGCAGGACGAGAGCGGACAGTGGCAGATCCTCGGCGACCCGGCGCACAAGCGCAGCAACCCGCTGCTCTACCAGCGCGACGAGGTGCTGGCCTGCTGGGCCCAGATCAGCGCCCCGCTGCTGTGGGTCGAGGGCGACCAGACCGACGCCGGCAAGTGGTGGAACGGCCGCTACACGAAGGACGAGTTTCACGAGCGGCTGAAGGTCGTGCCTTCCTCGGTGACGAAGGCCGTGCTCTCGCCCGCCGGGCACATGCTCCACCATGACCAGCCCGAGGCTTTGGCCCGCCACCTGGAGGCCTTCCTCGCAGGGTGAGTTCTCCTCGGCGTGACACAATTGCGGGCTTCAGAAAACAAGGCACAAGGCTCGCAACATGGACGTCGAACACATCAATGCCATTGGCAACTCCCTGGCCGACCTGACGCAGCGCACGGTCGACCTTCGGGGGTATCTTTGACTACGACCACAAGGCACTCCGACTGAACGAGGTCAACGCCGCGCTGGAGAACCCCAAGGTCTGGGACGACCCGAAGCGCGCGCAGGAGCTGGGGCGCGAGAAGCGCACGCTGGAGCAGGTGGTCGAGACGATCAACCACCTCACCACCAACCTGGCCGACAACACCGAGCTGTACGACATGGCCAAGGAAGAGGGCGACGAAGGCTCGCTCCAGGCCATCGAGGCCGAGACGGCCAAGCTCGAAGAGATCGTCAAGCAGCTCGAATTCCGCCGGATGTTCAACAACCCGGCCGACCCGAGCAACTGCTTCATCGACATCCAGGCCGGCGCCGGCGGCACCGAGGCCTGCGACTGGGCCGGCATGCTGCTGCGCCAGTACCTCAAGTACTGCGAGCGCAAGGGCTTCAAGACCACGATGGAAGACGAGACGCCGGGCGACGTGGCCGGCATCAAGAGCGCGACCATCAAGGTGGAAGGCGAGTACGCCTTCGGCCTGCTGCGCACCGAGACCGGCGTGCACCGCCTGGTGCGCAAGAGCCCCTTCGACTCGGCCGGCGGCCGCCACACGAGCTTCGCGTCGCTCTTCGTCTACCCCGAGATCGACGACTCGATCGAGATCGACATCAACCCGGCCGACGTGCGCACCGACACCTTCCGCGCGAGCGGCGCCGGTGGCCAGCACATCAACAAGACCGACTCGGCGGTACGGCTCACGCACATCCCGACCGGCATCGTCGTGCAGTGCCAGGACAGCCGTTCGCAGCACAGCAACCGCGACGTCGCCTGGCGCCGCCTGCGCTCGCGGCTGTACGACCACGAGATGCGCAAGCGCATGGAAGAGCAGCAGAAGCTCGAGGAAGGCAAGACCGACGTGGGCTGGGGCCACCAGATCCGCAGCTACGTGCTCGACCAGAGCCGCATCAAGGACCTGCGCACCAACGTCGAGATCTCCAACACCCAGAAGGTGCTGGACGGCGACCTCGACGCCTTCATCGAAGCCAGCCTCAAGCAGGGCGTTTAAGACAAGAACGGAGACACACGAATGCGTGAAGGCACCGCTCCCCTGATCCGCCGCGAAGACTACGCGCCGCCGGCGTTCTGGATCCGCACGGTCGACCTGACCTTCGACCTCGACCCGGTCAAGACGCTGGTCATCAACCGCATGCAGGTCGAACGCAACACGACGCAGCCGCCGCAGCCGCTGCGCCTGCATGGCGAAGACATCATGCTCACGCGCGTGCTGGTCAACAACGAGTCGGTGTCGTTCCGCCACGAAGACGGCCTGCTGGTGATCGACAACCTGCCCGATCAACCCTTCACGCTGGAGATCCGCAACACCTGCTGCCCGGAAAAGAACACGCAGCTCTCGGGCCTCTACACCTCCGGCGGCGGCTTCTTCACGCAGTGCGAGGCCGAAGGCTTCCGCCGCATCACCTACTTCCTCGACCGGCCCGACGTGATGGCGGTCTACACGGTGACGCTGCGCGCCGCGAAGAAGCAGTACCCGGTGCTGCTGTCGAACGGCAACCTGGTCGAGCAAGGCGACATGATGCCCGGCGTCAACGGCCCGCGGCACTACGCCAAGTGGCACGACCCGTTCCCGAAGCCGAGCTACCTCTTCGCGCTGGTCGCCGCCGATCTGGTGACGCGCGAGCAGCTGATCCGCACGCGCTCGGGCAAGGAACACCTGCTGCAGGTGCACGTGCGCCGCGGCGACCTTGAGAAGACCGAGCATGCGATGAACTCGCTGATCGCGTCCGTCGTGTGGGACGAGGCCCGCTTCGGCCTGCCGCTTGACCTGGAGCGCTTCATGATCGTCGCCGTGGGCGACTTCAACATGGGCGCGATGGAGAACAAGGGCCTGAACATCTTCAACACGAAGTACGTTCTGGCCAACCCGGCGACTGCCACCGACGTCGACTATGCCGGCATCGAGAGCGTGGTCGGCCACGAGTACTTCCACAACTGGACGGGCAACCGCATCACCTGTCGCGACTGGTTCCAGCTGAGTCTCAAGGAAGGCCTCACGGTCTTCCGCGACCAGGAATTCAGCATGGACATGGCCGGCACGCCCACCGCGCGGGCCGTGAAGCGCATCGAAGACGTGCGCACGCTGCGCCAGGTGCAGTTCCCCGAAGACGCCGGCAGCATGGCCCACCCGGTGCGGCCCGACAGCTACGTCGAGATCAACAACTTCTACACCGCCACCGTCTACGAGAAGGGCTCGGAGGTGGTGCGCATGATGCAGACCCTGGTGGGCCGTGACGGTTTTGCCAAGGGCATCACGAAATACTTCGAGCGCCACGATGGCCAGGCCGTGACCTGCGACGACTTCGCGCAGGCGATTGCCGACGCCAATCCGCAAAGCCCGCTCGCCGCGCTGCTGCCGCAGTTCAAGCGCTGGTACTCGCAGGCCGGCACGCCGCGCGTTACCGCACGCGGCCGCTACGACGCGCCGACCCGCACCTACACCCTCGGCATCGAGCAGAGCGCCCTTCCCTCGCCCGGCCAGCCGGTGAAGCAGCCCTCAGTGATCCCCCTCGCGATGGGCCTGGTCGGGCGCGACGGCACGGCCCTGCCGCTCCAGCTCGAAGGCGAAGCCGCCCCGGTGGGCACCGAGCGTGTGCTGGTGCTGAACGAGGCGCGCAGCTTCTTCACCTTCGTCAACGTCGACCAGGAGCCGGTGCCCTCGCTGCTGCGCGGCTTCTCGGCGCCGGTGGTGCTCAACGACCACCTGGGCGACGCCGACCTGCTGGTGCTGCTCCAGCATGATTCGGACGCCTTCAACCGCTGGGAAGCCGGCCAGCGCCTCGCCTTGAACCGTCTCCTGGCCGGTGTGAACGGCAGCGGTCCGGTGCAACTGGACGAGCCGTTCATCGAGGCCATGCGCTCGGTGCTGCGCCACCCCGAGCTCGACGCCGCGTTCAAGGACCTGGCCCTCACCTTGCCGAGCGAAGGCTACGTGGCCGAGCAGCTCACGACCGTCGACCCGCAGCGCATCCACGCCGTGCGCGAAGGCATGCTGCTGCAGCTCGCGCAGGCCTTGCGTGCCGATTGGGAATGGGCCTTCGAGGCGCACCAGGTCAAGGGGGGCTACTCGCCCGACCCGATCTCCGCCGGCCGCCGTGCGCTCGCCAACCTGGCGCTCGCGATGCTGTGCCGCGATGCCGTCGCCCGCCACGACGCGCTCTGGCCGGGCCGCGCCTACGAGCGTTTCAAGGACGCCGGCAACATGACCGACCGCCTGGGCGCCCTCGTGGCGCTGGTGCACGCGCATTCCGAGCTGGCCGAGCTGGCGCTGCAGCGCTTCCACACCATGTTCAAGGACGAGGCGCTGGTCATCGACAAGTGGTTCGCCCTGCAGGCCACCGCGCCCGAGAAGGACGGTCGTGTGTTCGAGCGCGCCAAGATCCTCCTCAAGCACCCGGACTTCTCGCTCAAGAACCCCAACCGCGCGCGCAGCCTGATTGCGGCGCTGTGCATGAAAAACCCGGCCGCCTTCCACCGCGCAGACGCAGCAGGCTATGTGTTCTGGGCCGAGCGCATCCTGGAACTCGACAGCATCAACCCGCAGCTCGCGGCGCGCCTGGCGCGGGTGATGGATCGCTGGACCCAGCTGGCCGAGCCTTACCGCTCGGCCGCCGCTGAAGCGCTGCGCCGCGTGGCGGCCAAGCCGGATCTGTCGAGCGACGTCGCCGAGATCGTCAATCGCGCCCTTCAACAGGAAACCACGACATCATGAGCCAGAAGCGAGTCAGTCTCACGCAATACCTCGTCGAGCAACAACG
>DASWSY010000227.1:0-6451 GCA_036402415.1 Rhizobacter sp.
ATCGACACCTGCCTCGCCGTCGCGGACGACATGGACGTGCAGGTCGCGATCCATACCGACACGCTGAACGAGGCGGGCTTCGTCGAGGCGTCGGTGAAGGCGATGAAGGGGCGCGCCATCGCCACCTTCCACACCGAGGGCGCGGGCGGCGGCCATGCGCCGGACATCATCCGGATCTGCGGCGAGCCGAACGTGCTGCCCTCGTCGACCAACCCGACGATGCCCTACACGGTGAACACCATCGACGAGCACCTCGACATGCTGATGGTGTGCCACCACCTCGATGCGTCGATCGCCGAGGACCTGGCATTCGCCGAGAGCCGCATCCGCCGCGAGACCATCGCGGCTGAGGACATCCTGCACGACGTGGGCGTGTTCTCGATGATGTCGAGCGACAGCCAGGCCATGGGGCGCGTCGGCGAGGTGATCATCCGCACCTGGCAGACCGCCGACAAGATGAAGCAGCAGCGTGGCACGCTGCCCGAAGACAACGCGCGCCACGACAACTTCCGCGTCAAGCGCTACATCGCCAAGTACACGATCAACCCGGCCATCACGCAAGGCATCTCGCACGAGGTGGGTTCGGTGGAAGTGGGCAAGCTCGCCGATCTGGTGGTGTGGAAGCCGGCCTTCTTCGGCGTGAAGCCGTCGCTGATCCTCAAGGGTGGCGCGATCGCGGCGGCGGCGATGGGCGACCCGAATGCCTCGATCCCGACGCCGCAGCCGGTGCACTACCGGCCGATGTTCGCGGGCTACGGCACGGCCATGAACGCGACCTGCGTGACCTTCGTGTCACAGGCCGCGCTCGACCTCGGCGTGCCCGACAAGCTGGGCCTGCAGCGGCGCGCGGTGGCGGTGAAGAACACGCGGACGATCGGCAAGGCCGACATGGTGCACAACAGCGGCACGCCGAAGATCGAGGTCGATGCGCAGACCTACGAGGTGCGCGCCGATGGCCAGCTGCTCACCTGCGAGCCGGCCACCGTGCTGCCGATGGCGCAGAAGTACTTCCTGTTCTGATCAGCTGCAGACGATCGAGATGGTGGTGTTGGGCACGCCCGAGGCGATCTGGCCCGAGCCGCCCGTCACGTTGCAGGTCGTCAAGGCAGCCGGAAGCGGCGTCTGCACGGTGATCAAGTAGCTGGTGCCGTTGGCCACCGTGCCCGGGAAGGTGAAGTTGCCGTTGGCTGTGACCTGCAACGGCGTGCCGCCGTTGTTCAGCACCGTGATGAAGTTGCCGGCAGGAAGGCCCGACACCGTGCCTGTCAGATTGCCAACGGCGGCGCATGTGATGAGCACGTTCTCGACGTCGTCACCCTTCGAATTGATCTTTCCGGAATTGTTGGACGGCGTGCAGGTCGCGGTGGCAGGCTGCGTCAGCACCGTGACGTTGTAGTCGTCACCGTCATCCAACGTGTTGTTGAAGGTAAAACGGCCATTCTGCGTCAGCGTAAGGTTGTCCTTGCCGTTGTTCTGCAGAGTCACGCTAGAGCCGCTGGGCAAGCCGGTCAGCGTGCCCCCCACGGTGGCAAAACCGAAAAACAGGCACCCGCTGAGCCCCAGGCTCAACAACACACTCGACCCAACGATGACGACGCGACGGCTCATGATTCCCCCTCGAAACCTGCTCTCGAAAACGGCAGGGCAGACAGAAGAATAGCCGAGCCGCGCGTCGCCAGTCCCTGACTCAGGTCACCTTGCCCATCGCCTTCAGCCGCTCGATCACCACCTTTTCACGCGCCATCGTGTCTTCCGCGAACTTGCGGTACTGCTCTGGCGACATGTAGAGCAACTCCTGGTCGTAGCGGCCCATCACCTCGATGTGGTTGTTCATCTCGATCGCACGCTTGAAGACGTCGTGCAGCTTCTTGACGATGGCCGGGTCCATGCCCTTGGGCCCGACCAGCCCGTAGGGCGAGTTCTGCACGATGGGGATGCCCAGCTCGGTGAGCGTGGGCGCATCGGGAAACTTCTTCGCCCGCGTGGCGCCCCAGGTGCACAAGAGGCGCAGCTTGCCGCTCAGCACGTGCGGGCCGAAGCCGATGCTGTCGGCCACCGCCATCACCTGCCCGCCGAGGATGGCCGGGATGATCTCGGCCATGCCTTTGTAGGGAATGTGGTTCATCTCGATGCCGAGGCGGTGCGAGATGTCTTCCATCGTCAGGTGCGGCGTCGTGTAGATGCCGCTCGTGGCGTAGGTCAGCTTGCCAGGGTTGGCTTTCGCCCAGGCCACAAGATCGGCCCAGGTCTTGATCGGCGAATCGCTCGGCACCGCGATGCCGAAGGAGTAGCCGGTGATGCCGATCACGTAGCTGAATTCGGTGACCGGGTTCCAGGTGATCTTCTGCGTGTACGGCAGGCGGAAGACGCTGATCGGCAACTGCGCCAGCGTGTAGCCATCGGGCCTGGCCTGCAGCAGCAGTTGGCCGGCCATGGTGCCGCCGCCACCCGGCTTGGCCTCGACGATCACGGTCTGCCCGAAGAGCGGCGACGCGTTCTCGGCCATCACGCGGAACATCGCGTCGGTGGAGCCGCCCGCCGCGAAGGCGAGCAGCAGCTTGATGGGCTGGCTGGGGAAGCTGGCCTGCGCGTGCAGCGGCAGCGACAGGCTGCTCGTGGCGGCCGCGGCACCGGCCAGGCGAATGAAGTCTCGGCGTTGCATTGGCATGTCTCCGTGAGTGGACCGGGCCATCTTCACACCGCGCGGGCGGCGTCATATCGGGTGCTTCCCCACACGTGTTCTGCGACGCAAAACAAGGTGTCTCAAGCGGGCGATACTCGTCCCGGTCCATCCGCGGAGATTCCCCATGCTGCTCGACCTGCTGCCGCCGCTGCCCCTGCTGCTCGCCTTCATGACCGCGAGCTTCATTCTCGCGATCACGCCGGGCCCGGCCGTCGTCTACATCCTCGCGCGCACGCTGTCGCAGGGCCGTGCCTCCGGGCTCGCCTCGGTGGCAGGTGTGGCGCTCGGCAACCTGGGCAATGCGATCGGCGCGGCGCTTGGCCTGGCGGCACTCTTCGCGGTGTCTTCGGCGGCGTTCACCGTGGTGAAGTGGGCCGGCGCGGCCTACCTCATCTGGATGGGCGTGAAGATGCTGCGTGCGGCGGGCACCGCGACCACCGGCGACACCACGGCGGTCGCACCGCTCAAGCGCTCGCGCATCTTCCGCGACGGCTTCGTCGTCGCCTTGCTCAACCCGAAGACCGCCCTCTTCTTCGCCGCCTTCCTGCCACAGTTCATGACGCCCGACGCGCCGCCCCTGGCGCAGAGCCTGGCGCTGGGCGCGAGCTTCGTGGCGGTCGCAGGCTGCACCGATCTCTTCTACGTGCTGGCGGCCAGCCTGGTGGCGCCGCGCCTGGGCCGGCTCAGTGCGCATGCGCGCTGGGGCCAGCGTGCCGCGGGGGCCTCGTTCATCGGCCTCGGGCTGCTGACCGCCTTCTCCAGCCGGCCTGCCGCGAAGTGACGCCTCAGCGCAGAGGCGCGAACGCGATCACGTGGTCCATGTCGAGCCGCACGCCGATCGCTTCCTGCAGCGCGTGGTTGTGGTGCGAGGGCACCAGCGCGAGCACCCGCGTGCCGCTCGCAAGCTCCAGGGTGTAAAGGATCTCGGCCCCGCGAAACGCCTTGTGCTGCACCGTCGCGCGCAGCGGGCTCGCGTCGTCGTGCAGCACGTCGTCGGGGCGCATCAGCACCTGCACGCGTTCGCCCACGGTGCACAACTCTCCGCTGTCGGCATAGCGCACCGGCTCGGGCGCCGTCACCTCGCCCAGCTCGAAGCGCAGGCGCTGCGGCGTGAGCACCTCGGCCTCGACGAACACGCCCTGGCCGATGAAGTCGGCCACGAAGCGGCTGTTGGGTCGGTGGTAGAGCTCGTAGGCGCCGGCGATCTGCTGGATGCGGCCCTGGTGCAGCACCGCGATCTCGTCGGCCATCGCGAAGGCTTCGTTCTGGTCGTGGGTGACGAAGACGGCGGTGGTGCCCGCCGCCTTCAGGATGGCACGCACCTCGCCCGCGAGTTGTTCGCGCAGCTCGACGTCGAGGTTGGAGAAGGGCTCGTCGAGCAGCATCAGCCGCGGCCGCGGCGCGAGCGCCCGGGCGAGCGCCACCCGCTGCTGCTGGCCGCCCGACAGCTCGTGCGGGTACCGCCCGGCCGCCGAGGCCAGCCCCACGGTGTGCAGCAGCTCCATCGCCCGGTCGTCGGCGGCGCGCTTGTCGGCCACGCCGAAGCCCACGTTGCGCAGCACGGTCAGATGCGGGAACAGCGCGTAGTCCTGGAACACCATGCCGATGCGGCGGTGCTCGGGCGGTACGTGCACGCCGGGGCTGCCCACCACCTGGCCGTCGATGCGCACCTCGCCCTCGCTCACCCGCTCGAAGCCGCCGATGCAGCGCAGCACCGTGGTCTTGCCGCAGCCCGAGGGGCCCAGCAGGCAGCACACGCTGCCGGGCGCGAGCGTGAGGTCGAGACCGCTGAAGGTGGCCTGACGGCCATAGCGGTGGCCGAGGCGGCTCAGTTCGAGGACGGGGCGGGTCGAAGACGACATGGCGCAAAAAATCGGGGAAAGGCGCACCTTACACTGCCCGCGCCTCGTCATGACCACGCTCCCGATCTCCACCGCGCTGCACCCCACCCGCTGGCTCACCTGGTGGAGCCTCGCCATCGCCGCCATCGTGGTGGTGCCGGTGCTGTCGGTGGCCACCAGCCTCTTCGACGCCGGCACCGGCGGCACCTGGGCGCACCTCGTCGCCACGCTGCTGCCGGAATACGCGCTGACGAGCCTCGTGCTGTGCGCCGGCGTGGGCGTGGGCGTGGCGCTCGTCGGCGTGGGCGCAGCCTGGCTGGTGACGCACCTCGACTTCTTCGGGCGGCGCACCTTCGAATGGCTGCTGGTGCTGCCGCTCGCCATGCCGGCCTATGTGATGGCCTACACCTACACCGACCTGCTGCAGTTCGCCGGCCCCGTGCAGCGTGGCCTGCGCGAGGCCTTCGGCTGGAGCCGCGCCGACTACTGGTTCCCCGACGTGCGCAGCACTGGCGGCGCCGTGGCCATGTTCATCTGCGTGCTCTACCCCTACGTCTACATGCTGGCGCGTACCGCGTTCCTCGAGCGCGGCGGCGGCGTGATGGAGGCCGGCCGCTCGCTGGGCCTCACGCCGTGGCAGAGCTTCGTGCGCCTGTCGATCCCGATGGCGCGGCCGGCCATCGCCGCCGGCGTGGCGCTCGCGCTGATGGAGACGCTGGCCGACTACGGCACGGTCTCGTACTTCGCGGTGCAGACCTTCACCACCGGCATCTACCGCGCCTGGTTTTCGCTCGGCGACCGTGCCGCCGCCGCGCAGCTCTCGATGTGCCTGCTCGGCTTCGTGCTGCTGGTGCTGGCGCTGGAGCGCGCCTCGCGCGGCCGCGCCCGCTACCACGGCCCGGGGCTGCGCCGGCAGCCGCCGCGTGGCGCGCGCCTCGCAGGCTGGCGGGCCGCGCTCGCGCTCTCGGCCTGCTGCCTGCCGATCGTGCTGGGCTTCCTGCTGCCGAGCGGCGTGCTGCTGCACATGGCGCTCACCGACGGCGACGCGCAGTTCGGCGCACGCTTCTTCGAACTCGCGCGCAACAGCCTCGTCGTGTCGGGCCTGACCGCCCTCATCGCGGTGGCGCTGGCGCTTCTGGTGGCCTACGCCCGCCGGCTCGACCCCGGCCCCGTCGCCCGCGGCGCGCACTGGGCAGCGGGCATGGGCTATGCCCTGCCGGGTTCGGTGATCGCGGTGGGCGTGCTCATCCCGGTGGCACGGCTCGACAACGCGCTGGCACTGTGGCTGCGCGACAGCTTCGGCTGGGAGGTCGGCCTCATCTTCACCGGCACGATCGCCGCGCTGGTGTTTGCCTGCGTGGTGCGCTTCCTCACCGCCGCCTTGCAGACGGTCGACTCGGCCCTGCACCGCGTCACGCCGCACATGGACGATGCGGCGCGCAGCCTCGGCCTCACCCCTTCGAGAACGCTGACGCGTGTGCACGTGCCGTTGTTGCGGCGCGGCCTGCTCACCGCCGGCCTGCTGGTCTTCATCGACGTGATGAAGGAGTTGCCCGCCACGCTCGTGATGCGGCCCTTCAACTTCGACACGCTGGCCACGCAGGCCTACCGGCTTGCCTCAGACGAACGGCTGGCCGAAGCCTCGACGGCGTCGCTCGCCATCGTCGTGGTGGGGTTGCTGCCGCTCATCGTGCTGAGCCGGCAGATTGCGAAGGGTCGGAGCTGAGGCCTGAGGCGGCAACGCGGGCGCAGGGGGAGGGGCTCCGTTCATGTCCCTTCTGGATGAACGCTCCCGCGTTCATCCATTCATTCCTCTACTTCACTGCGCCCCTCCCCCTGCACCCGCGTTGCGACACGCACTGCCCTCCGCCGAATGAGAAGAGGCCGTGCCGGCAAGCGGTGGTGGGGTGTCGCATGGAGCGAAGTA